>NZ_JASATP010000002.1:0-260974 GCF_038440375.1 Bacillus sp. OTU530 | reverse complement strand
TGAAAGCGACTTTTACATCTTATCACTTTCAAAACTCATTGTCAATAACTTTTATCAAAAGTTATTTTTTATGTTTGCCGCTCACAGCAGCGAATATAAATATAACAACTTTAAACTTCAAATGCAACCCTTTTTTTAAATTTTTCTCCGGCTCTCTACTTTGCTAATATATTGGATGAAATATGATGAATAACTCCTGAAACAACTCTCACCCACCATATCAAATGATCTTCCAGATGAAAACTTATACTTTCTCAAAAGAAAAAAAGCCATTACCTTATGACAAGTAACGGCTTTTACATCAAGCAGCTTTTGTTTTCGTTTTACGTACCCTTGTTCCAGAAAAACGGCTGTGCAGCACACTAGCTAATAGACGAGCTAGTACATTAAACATAAGAACCATCACAATTAGAATTGCCGCAGATTTTGTTGCAATTAAACCTGCATCGGGTACAATCCCCTCAGAATTTAGCTTCCAAATATGAACCGCCAATGTTTCGGCAGGACGAAACGGATTAAGCGGATGCATTGGACTGCTAAAATCTGCTGCTGAGTTAAGAAACGGAGTTGTTAATCCTGCAGTAAAGATTAAGGCTGCCGCTTCACCGAAGATTCTTCCTGCTGCTAAAATAACACCTGTGATAATTTGAGGCACTGCAGAAGGGATCATAATTCTTACAATTGTCTGCCATTTTGTAGCACCAAGCCCTAAGCTTGCTTCTTTTACACTATTTGGAATATCTACAATCGCATTTTCACAAACACGTGTTAAGCTAGGAAGATTCAAAATCGTAAGCGCAAGCGCACCGCCCATAACCGTATATCCCCAGCCTGTCAATGTAACAAACACTAGTAAGCCGAATAAGCCTACAACAATAGAAGGAAGTGAAGCCATCGTTTCGATACATAAACGGACAAAGTTTAAAAATCGTCCCCTCTTCGCATACTCTGCTAAATAAATGCCGGCTCCAAGTCCGAGCGGGATAGATATAAGCAGCGTGAGGAACAGCATGTAAAACGAGTTAAGCAATTGTGGAGCAATCCCCCCGCCAGCTCTTGTGTTGCTAGGCTGTCCAAATAAAAAGTCAGGATCCCAGAATCCCCAGCCTTTAGAGAGAATTTGATACATAAAAAAAACTAATAAAACGACAACTAGGGATGCTAAGACATATAAAATCCCTGTCCAAATATTATTGACTGTTCTTGCGTTCATAAGTTAGCGTCCACCTCTTTGACCGATCGCTCGAATGATTAAAATAAAGATAAAAGAAATTAGGAGCAGAATCATAGCTAATGTCCATAATGCATTATTCCATGGAGTACCGTTTAAAGTATTCGTCATATCCATTGTTAAAATGCCTGTCAGTGTTGATGTTGGACTATATAAGCTTGTTGGAAGCTTAATTGTATTTCCGATTACCATCTGTACAGCCAACGCCTCGCCAAATGCACGGGCTAATCCAAGCACAATTCCAGTTAAAATGCCGCTTTTTGCCGCCGGAACAATAGCGCGGCTAATAGCTTGCCATTTTGTAGAGCCAAGACCATAAGAAGCTTCTAAATATTCAAACGGAACAGAACGGACTGCATCAGACGCAATGCTAGCAATAGTTGGTAAAATCATAATGCTAAGCACCACAATTCCTGCCACTAAGCTAAAACCAACCCCCCCAAACGAATCGCGCAAAAGAGGAATAAGAATCGTAACCCCTAATAAACCATATACAACAGAAGGAATTCCAACTAAAAGCTCAAGAACAGGCTTTAGAACCCTGCTTCCAAACTTTGGTGAAATTAAATTCATGAAAATAGCAAGCCCGATTGCAATCGGTGCACTAATAAGAACAGCTCCAATTGATACAACCATAGAACCTACAATAAAAATCAAAGCGCCAAATGCTGGCTGCTCACTATTTGGATTCCATTTTGTAGACGTCAGCATCTCCCCAAAAGAAATACCGCTTTGGGTAAAAGATTGAATACCTTTTGCACAAATAAACCCAATGATTGCCAGTGTAATAGCTACTATTAATATTCCACAAAACGTAACAAGCGATCTTCCTATATACTCGCTTTTTATATAATTGATTTGTTTTTGCCCCTTCATCCTCTTTTATCACCCTATCTACACGATATAAAAATGAACAGGACTAGGACTGGCTTGGTAGCCAGCCCATCACCCGTTTGTATTATTTGTTAAGCTCTTTCATTGGGATATAACCCATTTCCTCTACTTTTGCCGCAAAATCTTCACCAGCAACAAAATCAATGTAAGCTTTTACTGCGTCTTTTGCTTCACCTTTTGTAATCATATACTCATAAGACCAGAACGGATATTTACCTGCAGCAATGTTTTCAGTAGTAGGTTCTGCACCGTCAATTTTCACTGTTTTTAATGCGTCTTTTTTCTCGCCAACCATATAAGACATTGCAAGGTAGCTGATAGCACCAGGAGTTGAGTTAACTGCTTGCTCTACCGCACCGTTAGAATCTTGTGTTGTACCAATGCTGTCGTTCGCTTTTGTGCCATTTAAAATCGTCTTTTCAAATGTTGCACGAGTACCAGAGGATGCAGGACGGTTGATTACGTTAATTTTCTCATCCTTGCCGCCTACTTCTTTCCAGTTTGTGATTTTACCTGAGAAGATATCCGTAATTTGTTGAACTGTTAAATTGTCAACCGTGATGTCTTTATTTACTACTACACCAAACGCGATACCTGCTACTTTATTATCAACAAGCTCTTTTGCCTGAGCCTCATCTTGAATTTTATCCTTAGCTGGAACATCTGAGTTACCGATTTGAACTGCACCAGATGCTACTTGGTTAATACCCGTTCCGCTTCCGCCACCTTGTACTGTAATAGATACCTTAGGGTTGTCTCCCATAAATTCAGTCGCAGCCTCTTCAGCAAGCGGTTGTAATGCTGTAGAACCAGCCGCCGTAATTGTTCCAGACACCTCTTGCTTAGCAGTATTATCAGTCGTTTTGTTGTTTGCTGTGTCTTCAGCTTTTCCGCATCCAGCAAGCGCGCCAGTAATAAGTAAAGCTGCAATCGTGAATTTAAAACCTTTTTTAGCCATGTTTTTTTGGACCCCCATTATTTGCTTTTTCATTTTTGACACTAACTCTTTCGTGCCATCCTCTTAAGCACAACCTCATTGTAGGACAACAATATTATGTTAGTGTTAAGCGTTTTTTAATTTTAAGTAAAGGTGTGTATGTACTGTATTCTTCGCACTACAGCCCATTATATACGCATGAAAATTAAGGATTTTTACGGATAATTCTTAGAAAAATAGACTTTTCTTTTCAAGGAAAAAACCTTTTGTAAACGGATTGTAAACAAAATGTGCCCTTCACGTTCTTTTTCTTTACAAAATTCTCTGCACAAAAAGTTTTGCCTTAGGGCAATTCAGTTAGCACAATTTCAAATTGTAGCGAATACGTTAGAAATATATCTTGACAACAAACGGCTGAATTAAATAATATTTTATTAACGAAAAGTTTCCCTAAGGCAAATTTTTAAGCTTATACTAAAAAAATAGAGGTGGGATAACTCTTATGGATTCAACTAAAAGTCAGCCCCTTTCTCAATTCACAACGGGGCATATCGTCAGATTAGAACGGATTGAGCTTCAAGGGACATTAAAACGCCGATTACTCGATCTAGGATTTATTCCAGGCGCTATTGTTAAGGTGCTTCAAAAAAGCCCGCTTGGAGATCCTGTTGCTTATCAAGTAAGCAGTACAACTATCGCGTTACGAAAAGAAGAAAGCTCCCTTATATTCTGCAAAAGTATAGGAGATGAACAGTATGAGTAAATATCGCATTGCCCTAGCAGGAAACCCGAACACCGGAAAAAGTACACTGTTTAATACATTAACGGGATTACGACAGCATACGGGTAACTGGACAGGAAAAACTGTAGCAAAAGCAGAGGGAGAATATTTACACAATGAGCAAGGCTATATCATTGTTGACTTGCCCGGCACATACTCCCTTCACTCTAATTCTGCAGACGAAGAAATTGCACGCGATTATATTATTTTTGAAAAACCTGACGTGACCGTCGTAGTGCTCGACGCTACCGCAATGGAGAGAAATTTGAATCTTGCTCTTCAAGTGATGGAAATGACAAACAATGTTGTTGTATGTGTAAATTTAATAGATGAAGCAGAAAAAAAGGGAATTACGGTGGATGCAGGGAAGTTATCTCACTCGCTTGGTGTGCCTGTTGTAAAAATCTCAGCTAGAAATAAAACGGGTCTGAAGCAGTTACTTGATACGATTGAACTCGTAGCAAAAGGGACATTAGAACCAAAGCCATATCAAGTAAGGTACAGTGATTCTATTGAAAAAATGATTACTGCGCTTGAACCCGAGGTAAAGAAACTATTTCAAGATGCATACCCAATCCGCTGGGTAGCACTGCGTATGCTCGATGGCGATAAAAGCTTGTTGGAAACCCTACAGCAAAACTATAAAACACCATCTATGAAGGAGGTTTTTGTTAATGGAGTATCGTTCAGCCAATGAAGCACCTTCTCTTGAGCAGCTTGTTCAACATGCAAAACACTTAGCCGGAGAAAGTATCCATGATGATATTGTTGCAAGCATTTACCGCTCCTCGCATAGTATTTGCGAGACGGTTGTTTCTTATAAAGATCGGGAAAGGCTGCGCCGCTCTGAGAAACTCGATAATATTTTCACATCTCCTATCTGGGGATTCCCGATTATGCTTGCCATGCTTTCTGCTATTTTTTACTTAACAATTGCCGGGGCCAATATCCCTTCCTCTATGTTGGCTGAGTTTTTTGGCTGGATAGAGGGTTACTTAACAATTTGGTTCAAAGCTGTGCATGCGCCAGATTGGCTATACGGGGTGCTCGTTCTCGGCCTATTCCGTGGAACTGGTTGGGTAATTAGCGTTATGCTGCCTCCAATGGCCATATTCTTTCCTGCCTTTGCTCTGTTAGAAAACTATGGGTACCTGCCGCGGGTGGCTTTTAATATGGATCGACTCTTTAAAAGGGCCGGAGCTCACGGTAAGCAATCCTTAACAATGGCAATGGGTTTTGGTTGTAATGCCGCTGCGATTATGTCGACACGGATTATCGAATCGCCGCGCGAACGCATACTCGCTATTCTGACAAACAATTTCGTTCCTTGTAATGGTCGATGGCCGACGCTCATCCTTCTTGCTTCCTTGTTCATGGCAGCCGGCTATACAGGTGGTCTACAAACATTTGTCACATCGGCTGTCGTCGTTGGAATGGTTGTATTTGGCATAATTATCACTCTCACCGTATCATGGGTTCTTTCCAAAACTGCATTACGAGGAGTTCCTACTCAATACACACTAGAATTGCCGCCTTACCGTAAGCCGAAGTTTTGGAATACAATTATTCGGGCTACTCTCGATAAATCAGTATATGTATTGAAAAGGGCCGTCATAGTAGCCGCACCCGCCGCTATATTAACATGGGTATTAGCTAATATTTATATCGGTGATACAAGTATTTTAATGTATATCGTGAACTTTCTTGATCCGTTTGCCCAGCTTCTTGGATTAGATGGCTTTATTTTAGCCGCCTTCATCCTTGGTCTTCCAGCAAATGAAATTGTCGTACCAATTTTGCTGATGGGCTACTTAGCAACAGGATCATTGACAGAAGTAGAGGATTTAACACAACTGAAGCAAATCTTTCTTGATCAGGGATGGACATGGCTAACCGCATTAAATATGATGTTATTTTCACTCCTCCACTTCCCTTGCGGTACAACATTAGTTAATATTTATAAAGAAACGAAAAGTATAAAATGGACATTTTTATCCTTCGCCATTCCGACAGTTCTTGCTATAGTGATAACATTCCTTGTTGCACAAATTGTAAGAGCGCTTGGACTTGTATAAAGAAAACTTCCTGATTGGCAAATCGCTAGGCGAAGACAAAAACATGGTTGCACTTACTCTTTATTCCTAAAATTTTCTACTACGTGGAATAAACTTCTCGTTAGAAGTTTATCTTCCTAAAAACAGGGACGGTTTAGTCTAGCCGTCCCTGTTTGCTTTAGGAAAGAAAGACGTCACCTTCCAGTTTCACTCTGTAGCGATGAGCAAGTCGACTTGATGCCGCTGCTGCAATCGCTCCTACTAAGTCATCCAAAAACGCGTGAACCTTTCCAGATGACTTATCATTCAGCTCCTGCAAAACCCCTGTCTTCAACTTATCAATATACCCATAATTTGTAAAACTAATACTGCCGTACAAATTTAAAATAGAAAGAGCTAGTATTTCATCTATTCCATACAAGCTCTCATCTTGTTTAATCAACTGCTGAAGCGGTGCGGATAACTTACCATTTTCAGCCAATAGATCAAGCTCAATCCCTGTTAATAGCGCATGCTGTACCTCTCGCTTCTTTAATACGTGCTCAATGCTCTCTATACAATCCTGCATTGTCAAATCCGGAATATATGCCTTTTGCAAGAACATTGTTAATTCTGCAATATCCTCAATTCGAATCCCGCGCTCTTGTAAAGCCTGCATCGCAGCATTTTGCACCTCATTACTTGGAACAAAAGAATGATCCATATTAACAGCCTCCTTTTCCCTCGTGAATCATTGCTTATATTCTGCAATCAGATTCTCTTCTAGACGAGGAGAATATCTCCTGTGCTGATTCTCTCCCTCACTACGTTCTCCTCCTTTATCATTTTCTTGAAGAAGCCCCCCCCCGCTTCAAGGAGCGGTAGCGAGTAGGCGGTGAGTAGTTCAAGGTATTATCAATATTCGATAATTAAAATTCATCGATAAATAAACCGTTAGGAAAGGACAGAGATGTAGTACTGTATTCCTTAAATTTCCGACTACGTCGAATTGTCTTCCAGCTAGAAATTTATACTTTCTTAAAGTGTAAAAAAAGAACCCTTCAAACGAAAGGTTCCGTAGTTATACATTTTACGTATCATGAAGCAAAGTTATTTCCCCTAGTCAGCATTTGCTTGGAGAAGGCTGAGTGCAGCTTCAACAAATAGAGCGGTTCCCATCGGAAGTCCGTCCTCGTCAATCGTAAACCGCGGATGATGATGAGGATACATAATACCCTTTTCCTCATTGCGAGCACCAATAAAGAAAAAGCAGCCCGGCGCCTTTTCCAAAAAGGCGGAAAAATCTTCGCCTGCCATCGTTGGAGCAAGCGAAACAACATGTTCTTTTCCGAACAGCTCTTGCGCAGTTTTCTCTATATGAGCTGTTACCTCATCGTTATTCACAACAGGACGATATCCATACTCATAAGCAAATGTGTAGGATGCCCCGTGAGCTTCCGTTACTCCCTTGACTATTTTCTCAATACGATTTGCTGTAATTCCCCTCAAATCATGGCGGAGACTCCGGACAGTTCCGGCAATTTCTGCTTTATCCGGAATGACATTATGTGTAGTACCAGCTTGAAATTGCGTTACAGAAACAACAAGAGGATCTAAAGGATTTGTGTGCCGGGACACGATTTGCTGTAATTGCGATACAATATTCATGCCAATCACAATGCTGTCAACCGTTTCATGAGGGATGCCTGCATGCCCGCCCTTTCCAAATACCGTGATTCGAAATACATCAGGTGATGCCATTGCAGAACCATAAACAATACCAATTTTCCCTACTGGAAGCGGAGACCAAAGATGCGCACCAATTACATAATCTACCCCATTCATCACACCGGCTTGTACCATTTCCTCTGCCCCGCCTGGAAAATCCTCCTCAGCATGCTGAAACAAAAAGCGAATCTCGCCGCAAACCTCATCCTTACGCTGCGAAAGCTCATATGCCGCACCGAGGAGCATCGCAGTATGTCCATCATGCCCACATGCATGCATTTTACCTGGGTGCTTCGACGCGAACGCAAACTCATTTTCCTCTTGGATAGGCAATGCATCCATATCAGCGCGAATTGCAATCGTTTTCCCTGGCTTTTCCCCGATTAATCGAGCCATTACGCTGTATTTTGTAGGACGCGATACCTCTAAATGTGAGAAGGTGCACAACGTATCAAATACAAATTGAGATGTTTTCTCCTCTTGAAAGGATAATTCTGGATACATATGTAGATATCTTCTCCACTGTATAAGCTGTTCCTTTGTCACAATTGCTTTCATGTCTGTTCCCATCCTCCTCATCCCCCTCTTTACCGTTTCCGGTGACAGCTATATTTCCTTTTATTGTACCAAAAAATAGTACACTCTTCTTTAAGAAATGCATAGAAAAAGTTGATACACTCCATCTTTCTAACGACAAGAGCACTGAATAAATATTAAAAAGCAAAAACCATCCTCTCTGCTACAGAAAAGTTGTTACTCTGGTAATAAAGAAATGGCTTGCTTTCCCATTTGCACCCACGCTTGTTCAAACTGCTTTCGTGGATGCGCTGTTCTAGGTCCGGTCTCTAATGGATCATTTACATATACATATGTTTCGTCATACCCGACAATTACCACGCTATGTTCATGGTATGTAATTTTCGCCTCTCCTGTACTTGTTTGCCATGTTTCAAATTTGCTATCTGGCAAAGACTGAAACGTAGCATTTGTAATAACCCAAACTGGCGACCCGAGGCTGATCATTTTATATACAGCCTCGATATCACGGCCTGTTAAATCTATTACCTTTCCAGGTGCATACCGTTGCGCGAGTTCATAGATCGGCTTATGATAGACCCCATATCCCGGTTGCGAAAACGTATATATATTCCCAACAAATCCTTCATTAGGATTGCCATGCTTGCCGGCTGTTTGAAATGGAACCTTTGTAATTTCCTGCGCAAGCGTCATTTTGTCAACATTCACGCCACCGTATTGCAACAGCATTGCCAGACTGGTCACCTCGCAGCCTCTCTGCAACTCCGGCAGCTGCTGCAAAAAAGGAACATGCTCGATTGTCGCTTGTTTCTTTAAATACAACTGCAGCCTTGTACCTAATTCCTCTGTTTCTTGAACTAATTTGTCCTTTTGTTGTTCGATCATATCTGGAAAATCAGAGGCACATGCGGAAGCAAACAGCGCAAATGGCACAAAACTTATTGCATATTTCATCACTTTGAGCATATTGGATACTCCATTTAATTGTTTTTCTTCTTATTGTACAAGAGGAAGGACTTCTCGAAAACTCGTATTTTTTTCCTGACTGGACCTACAAAGGAATAGCATCTCACTGCTCCCTTTTTACCTAAAAAGAGATTTATGCGGCTTAAAACAATTAGACTTCCGTTAAATTGCATTCTCTTAAGTTACAGTAAGGAAATATATTTAACATTATTTCACGAAATTAGTTTTTAGAATATTAAAACTATTCAAAATAATAATCTTATCTAAAACTTCCCCTTAAATATCCAAATAAGAAACATATTATCTATTTTGCCATCACTTTATTCCGAAAGAAAATTTAGAATATGGAGATGCGGTGCTTAAAATAGTATACAATATGGCTGTGCTGCGGATTTAGCACACAGTCTGTAATAAGACTCACAAACAGGGGTTTATTTGTGTCTATTTTTCAACAATATTCGTCACACTATTGCTAATAAAAGATTCATAGGTTTATATTATTTTATTGGCATAGTGACAGTCAAAACAGAAAGGAGATTTATACCGTGCAATCTAAGAAAGCATTTTGGAAACTTGCTTCACTTCTTCCACTATCTTTTGTATTGTTCCTTAGTGGCTGCGATATGAAGATGGCCGTTTTGAACCCACAAGGTCCTAATGCGCAAAGCCTAAAGGACTTGATTAGTTGGTCATTTTGGCTAATGTTAGTGATCATTGTGGTAGTATTTGCATTATTCACGATTATCATCATTAAATATCGTGAGAAGCCTGAGAATATGGGGTATGAGCCTCCTGATCAGCATGGCAACACGCTGTTGGAAATCATTTGGACATTGGTTCCTGTCATTATTGTTATTGCCTTGGCAATTCCAACAGTAAAAACAACATATGCACTGGAGAAACCTCCAGAAAGTACGAAAGACAAAAAACCAATTGAAATTTATGTTACATCCGCAAACTGGAAATGGCTATTCAGCTATCCTGAAGAGGGAATTGAAACAGTCAACTACTTAAAGATTCCAGAAGATACTCCAATTAAGTTTAAACTTACTTCAGTTGGCCCAATGAATGCCTTCTGGGTACCAGAACTTGGCGGTATGAAATATACAATGGATGACATGGTTATGGATTTGTATTTACAAGCTGACCATCCTGGAGATTATTTAGGTCGCAGTGCTAACTTCTCTGGTAAAGGCTTCGCCGATATGGAATTTACAGTTGAAGCTGAAACACAAGAAGGCTATGAAAAATGGGTAAAAGAAGTAAAGGGAACTGCTTCTAAACTAACAAAAGAAAAATATAACGAAATTATTGAGCCTGGTGTAGTAGGTCGGATGACGTTCTCAAGCAACCATCTAAAGTATGTAGATCCAGATTCTCTTGAGTATTGTGACTATAACTACTACAAGGACAAGAACAAGAAATAATAACTTTCAATTAAGATTGGAGTGACTAAAGTGAAGCTTGACGAATTTTTTGTCACAGGTGACCCGATTATTTACGGTGCGGATGCTTCCATCGTTCTTGTAACACTCGGGGTCATTTATGTGCTGACAAAGTACAAAAAATGGAGATGGCTTTGGGACAATTGGTTAACAAGCGTTGATCATAAAAAAATTGGCGTTATGTATATTATCTCTGCCATATTAATGTTATTCCGTGGCGGTATGGACGGAATGATGATGCGTGCGCAATTAACATTTCCTGACTCACCGTATTTAACTTCACAGCACTATAATGAAATCTTTACAACGCACGGTACTGTTATGATTCTCTTTATGGCAATGCCGTTCGTAATCGGTTTAATGAATATCGCGGTTCCACTGCAAATTGGTGCTCGCGATGTAGCATTCCCATATTTGAATGCAGTTAGCTTTTGGTTATTCTTTGTAGGTGCAATGCTATTTAACATTGCATTCGTTATCGGTGGTTCTCCAGATGCAGGCTGGACAATGTACTTCCCGCTTGCCAGTCCAGAGTTCACACCTGGCATCGGCAATAACTACTACGCAGTTTCACTGCAAATTGCCGGTATTGGTACATTGATGACAGGGGTTAACTTCCTTGTTACGATTTTAAAAATGAGAACACCTGGTATGACACTAATGAAAATGCCAATGTTCACATGGTCTATTTTAGTTACTTGTGTCATTATTATCTTTGCTTTCCCAGTATTAACAGTGGCACTTGCTTTAATGACATTTGACCGTTCATTCGGTACGCACTTCTTTACACTGGCAGACGGCGGTATGCCAATGCTTTGGGCGAACCTGTTCTGGGTTTGGGGTCACCCTGAAGTATATATCGTTATTTTACCAGCGTTCGGTATTTTCTCTGAAATAGTAAGTACATTCTCTCGTAAACGTCTATTCGGTTACAATGCGATGGTATACTCAATGATCGCAATCGCAGTTTTAAGTGCCCTTGTATGGCTGCATCACTTCTTTACAATGGGTAACAGCCCGGCGGTTAACTCGTTCTTCTCCATTTCAACAATGGCGATTTCGATTCCGACAGGTGTAAAAATCTTTAACTGGTTATTCACGCTTTATAAAGGGCGTATTCGCTTTACAACACCAATGCTTTGGACATTGGCATTTATTCCAAACTTCGTAATCGGCGGTGTGACAGGGGTAATGCTTGCGATGGCAGCAGCTGACTATCAATACCATAACAGCTACTTCCTAATCGCCCACTTCCACTACGTGTTAATCGCTGGTACAGTATTTGCAATGTTTGCAGGTTTAATTTATTGGTATCCAAAAATGTTCGGTCATATGCTAAACGAACGTTTAGGGAAATGGACGTTCTGGTTGTTCATGCTTGGCTTTAACGTTTGTTTCTTCCCGCAATTCTTCTTAGGTTTAGATGGTATGACTCGTCGTATGTACACATATGACTCAAGCATTCCTGGCTGGTTAGGTTTAAACCAACTATCCTCTGTTGGTGCGGTAATGATGGGTATCGGATTCTTAATTCTTTGCTATAACATCGTATGGAGCGCGCGTTACGGCGAGCGTGACCTAACAGGTGATCCATGGGATGGCAGAACGCTTGAATGGGCAACACAATCTCCTGTTCAGCATTATAACTTCGCTGCTCTTCCAGAAATCAAGCACTTAGATGCTTGGTGGCACATGAAGAAAAATGGCGAGTCCCATGTTGATGTGAAAAATATTAAACCAATTCACATGCCAAGCAACACAAACCTGGCATTCCCATTGGGAATTATCTTCTTTATCGCTGGGTTCGGTTTAATATTCCAGTGGATTCCAGTTGCAATCGTTGGCGGTGTTGGTATCGCAATCGGATTGTACCTGCGTTCGTTTGATTATGACAATGGATACTACATTGCCGTAGAAGAAATTAAAAAGACAGAAAAAGTAGCATAGAGAGGTGAAAGCACAATGGCAGCAGTGAGTGAAGAATACAAAAATGCTCCGCTGGAATATCAAGACGGCCAAGGCCGCTTGAATATCCTCGGGTTCTGGATTTTCCTTGGAGCGGAAATTGTTCTGTTTGCAACGCTTTTCGCTTCTTACTTGGTGTTGGCGGGCCGTACAGCAGACGGCCCAACACCGCTGCATCTTTTTGAACTAGGACCGTTGTTGGCACAAACACTCCTTCTTTTAACGAGTAGTTTCACTTGCGGTATCGCAGTTCATGAAATGCGCAAGCATAATTTAAAAGGTCTTATTGTTTGGTTTGTTATTACCTTACTTTTAGGCTTAGGCTTCTTAACCCTAGAAATCAATGAGTTTGCGACTTATGTGCATGAAGGCGCAACAATTCAAACAAGCGGCTTCTTATCAGGTTTCTTTACTCTTCTTGGAACGCACGGAGCCCACGTTACAGTCGGAACATTCTGGGCAATCGGAGTTATTATCCAGCTTGCGAAGCACGGCTTAACGCCAATTACAGCAAGAAAAGTGTTCATCATTTCATTATACTGGCACTTCCTTGACGTAGTTTGGATTTTCATCTACACATTTGTATACTTGAACGGGATGGTGGCGTAATTATGGCACAGCATAACACACAATCAGCTTCACACCATCATAAAGGGTTTCCTTGGTCACATGTTTTCGGATTTGTTTTATCCTTAGTACTAACATTTGCAGCATTATATTTAGCACTGTACACATCACTTCCTTTCTCTACAATTATTACAGTCATTGGGATTATGGCATTTTTACAAGCTGCTTTACAGCTTGTGATGTTCATGCATATGTCTGAAGGAGAAGGAATTACACAAACGATTACGATCATCTTCAGTTTCTTTATTGCTCTTGTTACTGTCGGTGGTACAATTTGGATTTTCTTTACAATGTAATGAAAATGGCAGTCTCTTCACAGAGACTGCCATTTTGTTATACTTTAAGAAAGGATAAATTTCTAGCTGGAAGATCATTCGACGTAGCAAGAAATTTTAGAAATAAAGTGTAAGTGCAACTACGCATTTGGCTTCGCCTAAGGGCAGGGCTCGCCAATCGGCGAGTTTTCTTTATGTTTTCTGTATCTCTACTTAGTGTGATCAGTGCACTTATTTGTTCTACATACGATTACGGTACAAAGAAATATGAAAAACAGTCATTTGAACAAGAAGGATAAATAGAAGCAGATAAATGGGATATTCAGGAAAGGATGAAGAAATAATAGGGTAAAACGGTAAAAGACATGCACAAAATGGGACAACCGTCCAAATGGCGATAAATGCGCTGCGACATGCTTTGGCAGTGATTTCCTGCTCCCTTTCATCAGCCTCTGGGAAAAACAAAGGAAACAGCCAAAAAGAAAGCTTTGTCTGCTTTTGCTTTCTCGATACATACATAATAATAAAGCTTAATAAGAATGCCAGTATAAACGGGCTAACATTCATCGTTATTCCCCAAAGTGGCGCTGGATTTTGCAAAATATAAGAGAATCGTACATTAGAACGATATAACTCCAATATCCCCCAACCAAATAAAAAAACGAATAAAATATTGAGTAAATAAGAACGAAGCACTGCATTCATACCCTTTCCTCCTTTTCCACTAACCAAAATACATCTTCCATTTTCATTTGAAATACATTACAAATTGTTAATGCAAGCAAAAGTGAAGGAACATAATCGCCTTTTTCAATAGCAGCTATCGTTTGTCTGGTAACGCCAGTTCGCTCCGCCAGCACTCCTT
This sequence comes from Bacillus sp. OTU530, assembly GCF_038440375.1. Taxonomy (NCBI): domain Bacteria; kingdom Bacillati; phylum Bacillota; class Bacilli; order Caryophanales; family Bacillaceae; genus Bacillus; species Bacillus sp. OTU530. The sequence goes on along the minus strand of NZ_JASATP010000002.1, from coordinate 246,690 downwards.
GAGAGAACTGAAATCGTGCACGCAATTCTCTAACCTTATTTTCAATACTCAAATACACCACCTCTATGAGCTATTGTATAATCGAATCAACAAAAAGTTAAGTATATTTAACAAAAAATAGATAAAATTGGTTTTTAAGGTATAAAAAGTAATGCCCTTTATAAGTTTTATGATAAAGGGTTTTGGATCTAGAAGTTATCCAGAAAACTCGTTGATTAGTGAGCCGTTAGACGAGGACAGAAGCGCAGTTGCAGCTTCACTTCATCCCCAAAATTTCCTGATACGTTGAGCTTGCTTCTAGCTGGAAATTTATACTTTCTTAAATAAAAAAAAGCATCGTCCAGAAGGACAATGCTTTTTTATTAATCAAACACAATAACTTTAACTTGTTTTACACCCCAGTTAGCTGCAGCTCCCTTAGATGGCAGAAGAACATCAATTCTATGACCTTTGATCTTTCCACCTGTATCCCCAGCTATCGCATAACCGTATCCTTCTACCCATACCTTCGTACCGAGCTTAATCACACTAGGATCTACTGCAATTAGCTTCATATTTGGATTTGCACCAATATCGTAGCCTGATGCTGTGATTTGTTCATGAGATGGACCGTCATACGGCGTGTACGCTGTTGCTGTTACATATAACTCGCGTCCGCCTGAAGAGTCTTTAGCAGAAGAGTCAGAGTTAGCAGCTGGCGTCTGTGCATTTGCCGCTTGCTGCGCTTGTGCCTTTTGCTGTGCTTGTGCTTCTTGCTGCGCTTTTGCCTCTTGCCGCGCTTGTGCTTCTTGCTGTGCTTGTGCTTCTTGCTGCGCTTGTGCTTCTTGCTGCGCTTTTGCCGCAGCCGCTGCAGCAGCCGCTTGTCGAGCTAATTCAGCCTCAATCGCTTTCATGCCTGCCTCTATATTCGCTTTTTCTTGTTGGGCAAGGGCAATAGAGTTATTAATGTCATTATACTTTGCTTGCACTGCCTGCAAAGCTTGCTGCTTTTTTGCTACATTGTTTTGAAGCTCCACCTGCTGTTTGCCCAATTTCTCTCTATCTGCCTCAAGAAGTTCCTCTTTTTGCTTAATAATTTCTTTATCATGTTCAATTTGCTCAAGGTCTTTTTGCTGAATCTGTAAAATGTCTTGGTCTGCATTTAGCAATGTTGAAACGGCCTGCATTCTCTCTAGCAGCTCTGCCAAATTATCAGAGTTAATAATAATATCAACAATTACATGCGTATTGTCATTTTCTTGAATAGATACAACACGATTACGCATAACATCCTTACGAGCAAGTACTTTATCCTCTAATTTAATAATTTCTGCTTTCTTCTGTTCAATAAGCTCATTCGTTTCCTTGATGCTTTGCTGTACTTTTGCTATTTCAGCCTCATTTTCTGCAACGATGCTGTTAATGCTCTGCAGGTCCTGCTGCAAGCCTTGCATTTCTGCTGAAACTGCTTGCTTTTCCTGCTCCTTTTGCTGAATGCTTGTATCACTTTGCTGCAATTGCTGCTGCAACTGACCCAATTGATCGCCGTTTTCCTCGGCACGGGCTGCAACTGTGCTCGAAATACATAGAGCACCTGTCAGTATAAGTCCTGCTATTCGCCTCATATACTTCATGCCTCTACCCCTCTCTCTGTACTATTTATAACATAAAAATGTTTCAATTCCTTTACAAACACTTTAAGAAATATAGAATTTCTCTATATATGAATAAAATTTTTGATTTTCTTTTGGTTTTTATTACAAATTATTACATAAAATCCAATTTACAACCAATTTCTTACAACTATAAATTACAATTTAGCTCATTAATTTTACTCATCTTAGAGAAACGAAATTTCAAAAATATGTTAGCAAAAAACAGCAAATATAATATAGAAATAGAAAAAGTGCCGTAAATGGCACTTTTCTATTTCTATTCAGCATTAAGACGCTTTTAACTTGGTCTTTTGCCGCTTGTGAGAAGCAAAGCTATGTAAAATCATCCCCAGCATAACAAGCACCATACCAATGCAAGAAACACTGGATGGCAGCGGCGCAGATAACATCAGCATTTCTCCGCCCACAGCAAAGATAATCTCTCCGGATTGTGTCGCTTCAATTGCAGCTAGCTTTCGGACATCTCCCTTTGCTAAGTCTGTTGCAGCAAAAAATAAAACAGTAGCGATTACACCTGAGCTAATTGCCACAAAAAAGCATTGCAGCACCTGACTACTAGACGGTGCACCGGAGACGCTCCATTCATACGCACTTAATAGTAGCCAAACCGGCAGTGTCATAATCGTCATACCGAGCACACGCTCAAATGGCCCTATCCTTCCTTTGCATACCTCCATCATTTTCCGATTTCCAAGTGGATACGCAAAAGCAGCAATCATGACTGGCACAATACAGCCTAGCGCCTCCTTGATTCCTAATGCTGACGCATGCTCAACCTGCATGAACATAACACCTGCAAAAATAATAAGCGACATACTAAATCCCTTTAACGGCACTCGTTCGCGCACCCGTTCTCCATTCACACGCTTATAAAACAAGGGTGTGAGCAAAATACCAGCAATGATAGTCACTTGCCATGTAGATGCAATAAGCCATCCTGGTCCAAACGAAGCCGCAAAGCAAAGCGGTGCATAAAATAAAACAAAACCAATAAAGCTCCATATGAACCATTGAAAAGGTTGTTTTTTCATCGTAAGAAACAAGGATGTGAGCTTACCGCGTACCCCTACAATCACTAGAAGGAGAGGTATCATGAAGAAATAACGCAGTGCTGCGCTCCAAACCCAGCTCCCACCCTCTAAATCCATAGCCCTATTCAGGATAAATGTAAAAGCAAAAAAGAAGGATGCGAATAGTCCCAATGCAATCGCCTTCATGCCTTCCCTCCTCATATTTATTTTTAGCCTTATAAATTATACAAAAAATTTCTGCAACGTAATATAAATTTCATTAAAAATGCATTTTCTTCCTAGTGCCAATCTTATATGATAAAAATGGAATTATAGATACTGGAGGATTAGAAATGAAGGAATTCGAAAAGGTTCCGTACCGTGCAATGACTGTATGGAAACAGCGCGCCGCACTTATGCACGCTATCATTTGGATTGTATTTGGAGTCGGTTTTTTCTATGCGCAGCATTATAGCATTCCCCTCTTTCCTCTTGCCATCATCGGAGGTTTGCTTCTCATATGGTCTATTTTACAAATAGGAATTTTACCGCGCTTACGCTGGCGATTTCATGGATACCGCATCACAGAACAGGATGTTTGGCTATATGATGGCGGCTGGTCACAGAAAACAACGGTTGTTCCCTTATTTCGTGTGCAGCATGTACAGCTTGGGCAGGATCCATTTTTACGGCGAGCAAATTTAGCTAATGTCGAGCTTGAAACTGCTGCAACAAAGCATCATATTCGCGGTCTTGACTTGTATCAAGCAGAAGAACTCCGCGACTTACTTTTGCAGCGTCTAAAGGAGGAAAAACATGTATAACTACCGCCGCCATCCGCTCGTAATTCCTATGGGGGCAATTCGTTCTCTATGGGCGGCGATTTTACCGATTCTTTTTTCATTCGGACAAGCCATGCACAAAGGAGAAGGATTTTCATTTCTCACGAACTTTGGCATATTGATCGGCCTTATTCTCCTTCTCCTCATCTTTGAATTTTTAAAGTGGCGTTCATTTACATATGAATGGAATGACAAAGAAATTCGTATCGCAAGCGGAATATGGACAAAAACAAAAACAAGCGTTCCTAGAAGTGCTATTACAGCTGTTGACCGCAGTGCTAATCCAATTATGAAATTGTGCGGCCTTGTAACATTGAAGCTAGAAACCGCAGCTGGCGGCAAAGAGGCAGACGTTATACTTTCTTACATCCCAGATCATTTGGCAGAAGAATGGCTAGAAGAAGAGCAACATTCATACACGGCATATCGTTTTACTGGCAAAGAGCTTTTTCTATACGGCGCATCTTCTCCCGCAACGCTTGTTGCCATGGGTGCAGTCATTGGTCTCCTAAGTGACTTTTGGAGTCCAGACCACATTCTCGAAAAAAAGGAATGGTGGAAGCATCAAGAGCTCTGGTTATGGATTGCTGGACTAGCTGGGGCTGTGCTGCTTCTTTGGATCATCGCCTCCCTAGTTGTCGCAAGCAAATATTATGGTTTTACATTAGAACGAAACGAGGGTGTGCTCACAATCTCGAAAGGTCTTTGGAATCGCAGAACAATGCGGATCCGTGCAGGGCAAATACAAAGTCTCGTACTTATGCAACATCCGCTGCAAGCATTGTTCGGTTATGTGAGCGTACGTGCACATCTTACCTCATCGAGCGATGAAGACGGATCATTTGATAATGTTCTCTTTCCTCTCTTAAAGAAACGAGATTTAAACAGCTGGATAACCTACTACACCCCAGAATATACACTCCCTTTAGGAAAAACACCGCTTCCAAGACAGTTCCAGAGAGCTCCTATTTGGCGTAACATCATCATGACAGCTTGGACATTACTACTGTTCTTTTGGAAGGCATGGACGCTTTGGATTACCGTCCCGCTTATTTTGATAGCGGCAGGGCTCGGATATCTACAAGGTAAAACTGCTGCATGGGATGTAACAGACTATCATATCGCCTTCACATCGCAACGATTTGCGAAATGGACAGCCATTATCCCAATGTCACGCGTTCAATGCGTAAAAATATATACAACACCTTTTGGAAGACAGCGCGGCTACAGCACCATTGCTGTCCACCATATATCTAGTTTTGTTGGTCATGCTGCTGAGCTTTCATATGTACCAACACCTGTTGCAAAGCGCATTGTATCTTTATATCAAATGAATAGAAGAAAAAAAGTCATATGTTAACACAAAACCATTCTTAATATGTCTAAGGTTGAGCTATCATAGCAATCTTAGGCATATTCTATTTACACAGTATTTGTATCAGAAGTGCGGATATCTGCAGCTTTTCCTATCCATACAGAAGACAAACCTTTGGGCGAAGCTATATTTCATGTTGCTTCCTGCAAAAAAAAAAAAGAGGTGACTGTCATATGGACAATTCCCCCTTCCTCAATCAAGCTCCCTGTTCTTTTTTCCCATTATTCTTCTTCAGCCTATATATACACAAGCCCAATCAAAAATCGAATAGGCTCCTATCATCCTCCCAATGCATATTCTACATTGTATCTTTTATACTTACATCTGAGGAGGAATACTGTATGCATGAAATTGGAGAACCGTTTCGCCCATATAACAACGACCATACCGACCACAAAGACCACAAAGACCATAAAGAAGGCGGTAGTAGATTTTCAAAGGAGTTTGCGTTAATTATTGTGCTGTTTATTTTATTGATTATTATCGGTGCAACTTGGTGTGGCGGATTTGGCGGTCAAAGCTGCGCTCCTGTATACGGCTACGGCTACGGGCCTTACTACTGCTAAATCACTAGCCTCTCTCTAACAAGCCCTACCCTCTGCTCTTAAAAAAGCTCCTTGTGTTGGAGCTATTGTCTAGCGGACACTGCCGCTCCGTCCCTGAGCAAACCTACCATGCAAAAGACAAAAAATGCTTTGCACACAGGTTGTTCTTCCACAGGAGACGGGGCAAATAATGTCCGCTTTTCTTATTTCACTTTAAGAAGGTATAGGTTTCCAGCTAGAAATTCATTCGACGGAATGGGGAATTTTAGTAAAGAAAACTCGCCGATTGGCTTGCCCATCAGCTGAAACACCGCTACTAGGATTTATTATAAATTGGAAGCATAATTTCCACTTCTGTTCCCTGATTCACTTCACTTTTAAATACAATTCTCCCTTTATGAGACTCTACTATTCGATAGCTCACAGTCAACCCGAGACCGGTTCCTTTTTCCTTATAAGAAAAGAACGGCTCCCCAAGATGCTTAATGCGTTGCTCCGGAATTCCGCATCCATTATCCCTTACACGTACAAGCACCATATTCTCCTTCGTTCGGCTCAACGCAACTTGAATTTTTGTTGCTCCCGCTTCTACCGAGTTTTTAATAAGGTTAATAAACAACTGCTTTAACTGATTTGATTCGCATTCAATCAAAGGCAGATTTTGCTCAGCCTTAATATCAATTTCTGCACTGTATAGGTTGGTCTGTGATTCAAGAAGTGCTTTTACATCCTCCACGATAGAGATAATATTATCCTTCTTGAAATGCAATGTTTGCGGCTTTGCCAGAACGAGCAGCTCACCGACGATATGGTTAATCCTATCCAGCTCATTTAACATAATGTTGTAATAATGCGTATGTCCAGCATCTCCCTTTTGCAAAAGCTGTACAAATCCCTTTAACGAAGTAAGCGGGTTGCGAATTTCATGCGCAACACTTGCGGCTAATTCTCCGACTATGGAAAGCTTTTCTGCACGTCGCAGTCTTTCTTCTGTTTCTTTTATTTTCGTAACATCCTTCGCATATCCAGTAACACCAACAACTTTATTTTCAATAATAATGGGAACGGACGTACATTCAAAACTCATTTTCATGCCGTCCCTTCGCACAATCTCCAGTTCTTTACCTTTACTGCTTACTCCAGTTGCAATAATTCGTGAAAACTCATCGGTCACTCTTTCTTTATCCTTCTCAGAGATAAATGAAAGAATAGATGTTCCAATAACATCCTCCTTTTTATATCCTATCAAGTCTTCAAATATTGGATTCAGGTTCGTAATATTCCCTTGCAGATCAATCATATACACGAGATCCGGGTTATATTCAAACAGCGATTTATAACGCTGCTCACTTTCTTCTAGCTGCTTCTTCGCTTCCTTGCGCTCTGTAATATCCCGTCCAATTACAACCAGCCCTTTACGGCTGCCGTCTTCAAAAAACAAAGGAACCTTAATTGTATCAAATACCTTAAAGGTTCCGTCCGGGAGGGGAACACTCTCTTCACAATGTGTCAATTCACCCGCTTGCCATGTTTCTTCATCCGATATTTCACAATACTCTAAAGCTTCTTTATAGAAAGACGTATATTGGGCAAGCTCAGAATCCTTTTTCCCTCGGTAATCTACATGTTCTAAGTGAAACAGTTTCAAGCCGAATTCATTCGCCAGAATCCATCTTCCTTCTCCATCCTTAAAGTTAACAAAATCAACCATTGCATTAATCAACGTGGATAACCTTTGCTCCTCCTGCTTAACGTGCTGCAGTTTCTCCTCCTTTTTTAATAAAAAATAAATAAAGCCGCCTACTATGGCGATGTATATACTCCCTTTTACCCGCTGCCATAATGCAATGTCAAAAGTATCTATATAAGTCTCGAGTAAAGAATCTGTCGCATATAGCCAAATAACACTTAAAGTTATATATGCGATTAAAACCTTTTTCTTATTCAATACATTCTCACCCTTTTACGCTATACTTAGCTCCACATTTTTTGATTCTAACGCTCCTATACTAAATTTACAATGAAAAAATAATGAATTCTTTTGAATTACTCTCCAAACATTTATATTTCCAAATTTACCTTTGGGCTTTTTCGGAATTCCTTCTAATTTTTCTCATTTCCCTCGTATGTTCGGAACTATTTGGAAAACAATAAAGGCATAATAAAAGAAATAGGAGGAAAAAACATTGTTGAAATCATTCATTGCTTCACTTTTTGCTGTCTTCATTTTCACCTTTGTTGCACCTTTTTCATCGCTTGCGGCTGTTCCAGAGGAAGAACTCAGTATCTATTTAGAGGATATTGGGTGGACAAGAGATATAATGGATATGTACGTAGAGCGCGCATCCCGTGGAACAAAAACATTAGCTTCCTTTGATTCTCTGGATGACCTAGCAGCCTACCTCGGACCACGTACAACGGAGGAGCAAGCACTGCAGGCTCTTTTGGATAAATACGGCTATACAAAGGATGAAGCTGATAATCTGCTTCGTAAATATAACACTTCTGTAGATGAATACACCTTTGTAACTGAATTAGATTTAGATCTTCTTGATATTCTAGCTAAACAACAGCAAACAGAAAATGGAGGACAATTGCCTGATACCGCGGGTAACTATACACTATATGCCCTATTTGGTATTGCCTTGGCGGCCTTCGGAAGCTTTTTTGTCTATAAGGGGCTTGTTGTAAAAAAATGAGAAAAATGGCTTTTTTCACTCTTGGTATCTTGCTTTGTACAATCGGAGGGTATCTTTTATATACGAATGGACAACAATTCACGAAAGGTAACACGCGGTCCCACTATAAACAAATACGAGTGCACACATTGCCCACTCTCGATTCTCAGCCTGTCTATCTAAGAGCACCCGCAAAGGGGGAAGTCCTCGGAACATTGGATATTCCTGCCCTGCATATGAGTCTGCCTATTTATGAAGGGACGGATAAACAAGCGCTGCGAAAAGGTGTTGGCCACTATATAAGAAGTGTTCTGCCCGGCCAGACCGATAACTGTGTATTATCTGGGCATAATGACAGCGTGTTTCGCCGCTTGGACGAAATACAAAAAGGGGATGATTTTATCATTCAAACAAAGGCTGGCATCTTTACGTATCGTGTTACAAATATGAAAATTACCGATCGAAACGATAAAACGGTTATTGTGCCAAAACCAAAGGCTTCACTTACCATCACGACATGCTATCCGTTCCGCTATATCGGCTACACATCAAAACGATATGTAGTAGAGGCAGCTCTTGTGGCACAGCATGTCCACGGTGATTCGAAGACCTCAAAAGCACCCGCATGAAAGAGGAAAGGTTGGATACTACATATAAAAAATAAGCCTTAAGCAATTTGTACATGTGCTAAAGGCTTATTTCTTAAAGTGTGAAACAAAAACTGCCCCGCCTTAAATAAACGGAGTGGCTCTTGGTAAAATATAATTTTCTAGTTTACAGCTGGAGCATACGTCACAGCCTGGCTTCCCATTTGTACCCAAGCAGCTTCAAATTCTGCTTTTGATACTTTCGTGCCTGCCTGTTCAGCAAGCGGATCGTTCATATATACATAGTCTTGATCGTAGCCAGTAACTAGCACACTATGCTCACGATAGGTAATTTGGACAGGACCAGAAGCAGTTTGCCATGTATGAAGCTCACTCTCATCCAATGTGCTAAAGGTAGAGTTCGTAATCACAAGTACCGGAGTACCGGCTTGTAATGCTTCATACACACTCTCTATGCTAAGCCCGCTTAAATCCTTGATTCTCCCTGGCAAATATTGCTCTGCTAAACTGGCGATAGGACCATGATACACTCCATAGCCATTCTCCGAGAACGTATATATATTTCCTACAAATCCATCATTCGGGTTTCCTCGTATACCGTTACTTAAAAACGGGACTTTTGTAATCGCTGCAGCCAAGGCCATTTTATCAATTTGGACTCCCGCATATTGCAGCATCATAGCCAAGCTCGTTACTTCGCAGCCGCGTGCTAGCTCAGGCATTTGTTGAATAAATGGAACGTTCTGTAATAACACTGTCTCCTGCTGCAATGCAGCACTTTGCATTTCTACTGGCTGTGGAGTAGCAGCAGCTTCTATTGTAGTAGCACCCGCGTTATTTTCAGCTTGCTGTTCCTCCTCTTTTTGTCCACTCTCTTTCTCATCAGTATTCTCTATAATCGCCACTGTATTGCCAGAAAAGTTGAGGTCATACACAGTACGTATATATACTATAAAAAGAATTGCAACTGCAAGAACATAAATAGGCCATCTCGTTCGTCTGTTCATATGTTCTTCTCCCACTCTCCCAACTGTCTATTTCTCAACATACAAACCTTAGCATGCTAGGATGAAAGTATAGTGAAATTGAACGAATCACCATCTACTTGCTAATGCTTGAAGTGAACCTTCTGTTGGAACATGATAAAAGGGTATGAAGTAAGAAGCAGAATAATTCTCCTAAAGCATTGAAGAGTTGTCATATTTCACAATCTTCACATACCATTTAAAGTTTCTTCATAAAATGATTATCTTCCTTTTTTATGGAAAATGATAAAAATTTAGAATAGAACTGACTGCACAAAAGAATTTACATACAAAAGGTATATAATATGAAAGAATAAAAACATTTGTTAGGAGCATGCATATGAAAAAACGCTTATATGTCCCATTGCTGCTTACTGCTTCTCTAGCCCTCAGCGGTTGCGGCACAAAAGAAGAGGCTCAGGAAAAAAAGGAAGCAACTGAACATACCCATGCCCATGGAGTCACTGGTGATATAACAGAAATAACAAAGAATGCCGATACACTTCCATCATTTCTTTCCTCACAGTCGGAGCAGGTGCAGCAAATCTATCATATAGCTGCTCAAAACCATGAACTCCTAAGCTGGATCCCATGCTATTGCGGCTGCGGAGATAGCGTTGGGCATAAAAGCAATAAAAACTGCTTTATCCGGGAGATAAGAGAGACAGGGGAAATTGTCTGGGACTCACATGCAACAACATGTGTAAATTGCCTAGAAATCGCCTTGGAGTCCGCTTCCTTAAAACAAAAAGGAAAGTCAACAATAGAAATTCGCAATTATATTGATACAAAATATAAAGAAGGATTTGCAAAGCCAACTCCGACACCAATGCCGCAATAAAGAAAACTCGCCGTGATTGGCGAGTTTTCTTAAAAGTGTCAACCAAAAAACACCGCTCTGTCATACAAAGCAGTGTGCTTTATCCATTGAATTGCGGCGTTATAATCCGCTCTGGATGTGTATAAATATTTAATGCTTGATTGCGAATGAAGCCAACAGCGGTAATCCCAAGCTCTTCCGCTAAACGCAGCGCTAGCTCAGTTGGCGCCGATTTAGAAAGAACAATACCACACTTAATTTTTGCCACCTTCAGCAGCACTTCAGAGGAAATACGCCCGCTAAATACAATCACTTTATCTTCTAACGAGATAGCGTGTTTCAGACAATATCCATATATTTTATCAAGTGCATTATGTCGGCCGATATCTGTTCTTGCGACAATGATCCCATTACTATCACATAAAGCAGCATTATGAACACCACCTGTATCCTGAAAAATAGTTGATGACGTCTGCATCATCTGCATCAGCCGAAAGCAATCCTCAACAGAAATCCTTGCAGCGGTCTTCTGAATTGGCTTCACCGTCCTTGCATCATTGTAAAAATAAAAACTTTGGCGGCTTTTTCCGCAGCAGGATGTGACATATCGTTTAGAATGAAACATCTCATTTAGCTTATTTACTTGATGCGTAGTTACAAATGCTTTCCCCGTCGTTTCAATCACCTGCAGTTCCTTTATATCCTCATAACGGCTGATAACACCTTCTGATGCTAAAAAACCGATGACAAGCTCCTCAATATGCTCTGGACTGCAAACTAACGTCGCAAATTCCTGTTCATTTAAGATAATCGTAATCGGATATTCCGTTACAATTAAGTCCTCTATAACTTGCAGCGTTCCATTTTCATACCGCAATACTTGATTGGTAACTTGCATTTGCTGATCCACAGCGCTCTTCTCCCTCATCTATTTATTTTCCTTTTGACTCAATGGATTGCTCGAACACGAAGACAGTCATAGCGATATCTTCATCAATATTAATATCAGAAAACATCCGCAGCACCTTCGCCCCCATTAATGCTTCAAATTTGTTTACTACCTCATCTTTTTTATAAATTTGCTTTACCATCTTTGTACGAGCTTCGTGTACCATTTGCTTCCCTTGCTCCGAGCTGATCATAAACTTTTCAACGTTCGTCAAATTCCCCTTCATCTCGCTAATCGCCCAACTACCAACAAAACGGGTGCTAATTTCCTTCGGTCCGTTTCCGACAAACTCCTTCCGTACCTCCCTAACGAGCATGCTGAATTGGTGTTCTAAGTTTTTCGACATCGTCTTCCTCCCCTATCTTTCGAAATAGTTGTCGTTAAGGTAAGGAAACCCATTTGTACGACAACGGACAAATGGATTTCCTCTCTTCACTATTCCTTTAATCCCTCACCGATACCTTTTAGTAGGTTCAACCCGAAGCCAATCGCCCGATTTATATCAGGATCCTTCAATACCTTCATTAAGTCCAATATACCAACCTTTTCACCCGATTGAAGCCCCTGCTCTGCCTTTTGTAAACCATTCGCTACACTCGTCATCAGCTTTTGTGTCATCTCGGGATCAATGGCTGTTAATGCTCCACCCGCGGCCATTGCATTGTTAATCATGTTCGTCACAGGCGGGCGCGTTAACTGTCCTACCGCAATTTTTGCTACACTCTCCTTTGCCTTTACAAGACTGCCTAACGCTTCAAGAATACCGCTATCATGTAATTCTTGCAGCAAATGGAGTGTTTCAAGCAATGAATCTTTATTTTGTGCAACCTCAGAAAGAAGATTCTCCAAGGATTGCACTTTTTTTTGTTCTTCCGTAAGCTCGGTTTTCTTAATAGTTTGAATTGGCTGTGCCATTATGCATTCCTCCTGTCATAGAAACCAGGTTGTACATGTTCGTTCATGCTTGCGATGGCAACATAGTCGCCGCGCTCCCATTTACGGTAGATCTCAAGACCCATTTGCGGCGTACGAGTTGCATTACGCGGATTAAATTTCGGAAGCGGATTTTCTCCCTCTAATTCAAGAATCTCCATACGAACCTTCGCTTGCTTATAAGCAGGTGTATGTGTCACAACATCTACTGCACCGCCTGTTAATAGGTTAACCGCGCTTTCGTGGCTAGAGGAGTGCATTGGCACGTATACTGTTTTACCTTCTACCCGATCTGTTACAAGAACCGGCAATCGAATTGCACCGTATGGCGATACAAGGCGTACAAGCGTTCCATTCTTCACGCCGCGCTCTTTTGCAAGCTCAGGTGATACTTCAACAAATACTCTCGGAAACTTATATTGTAGTCCTTCTGCTTTATGCGTCATGTTTCCTTCATGGAAGTGCTCAAGCAGACGTCCGTTATCAAGTGACAGGTCGAACTCTTCTGGGAATTCTACCGGCGGCACATAGTCAAACAATCCGAAGCGGGCCTTCTTGTCAGGGAAGTTAAAGCCGTTCATGTGCAGAACTGGTGTGTTTGTTCCGTCTGGTGAGCCCCATAGGAAGCTGTTCCAGCCCTCAAGCACATCATAGTTACAATGTGTGAAGAACGGTGTTAAGCTTGCCATTTCAGCAAAGATTTCACTTGGATGCTCATAGCTCCAGTGGAAGCCCATGCGATTTGCTACCTGCTGAAGAATCCACCAATCTGGCTTGCTGCTGCCAGTAACCTCTAACGCTTTGTATAGACGCTGTACGCGGCGTTCTGTATTTGTAAATGTTCCGTCTTTTTCAAGTGACGGCGCACCCGGCAGGATGACATCAGCAAATTGAGCAGTTGTTGATAAGAAGATTTCTTGTACAACAAGGAAATCAAGCTTAGAAAGCATATCTTGTGTATGATTAGAATCAGCATCTACCCATGCCATATCTTCACCGACAATGTACATTCCTTTCAATTTGCCTTTGTCAATTGCCTCAAGCATTTCAATGTTGTCAAGTCCCGGCTGTGCAGGAAGTGTTACGCCGTAAGCCTTCTCGAATTTCGCGCGAAGTTCATCATTAGCAACCGGCTGATATCCAGGGAAGATGTTTGGCATAGTCCCCATGTCAGCTGCGCCCTGTACATTGTTATGTCCGCGAAGCGGAAACGCACCTGCATTTTTGCGCATCATATTTCCTGTTGCAAGAAGAAGGTTTGCAATTGCAACAGATGTATGAGAGCCGGCAATGTTTTGGGTAACACCCATCCCCCAGCAAATTGCAGTGCCATCAGCATCACGAATCATTTCAGCCATTTGGATTAATGCTGCTTGAGAAATACCCGTAATCTTCTCTGCTTCTTCAAGCGTATAAGGAGATACCATCTTTAAGAATTCATCGTATTGGTTGACATGCTTTTGGATAAATGCTTCATCGTGCCAGCCTTGGTCGATCATATATTTTGTAACTGCAGAAAGCCATACATAATCCGTTCCTTGCTTTGGACGAACGAACAAATCAGCACGGTCTGCCATTTCATGTCTGCGCACGTCAACTGTAATCAATTTTTGTCCATAAAGCTTGTGCGCGCGCTTAATGCGTGATGCGATAACAGGATGTCCTTCTGCTGGAGCACATCCTACTAAGATAACAAGTCCTGCGCCCATGATGTCATAAACTGTGCCAGAGTCGCCGCCGATGCCGCCTGTTTGCTGCAAGCCCCAAGAAGCAGGGGATTGGCAATAACGGGAGCAGTTGTCAACGTTATTTGTTCCAAATACTTGACGAGATAGCTTTTGAACTAAATAGTTTTCTTCATTTGTGATTTTAGAAGATGAGATAAAGCCAAGTGCATCGCTTCCGTACGTATCTCTAATGCCACCTAGCTTTGTTGCAACAAGATCGATTGCCTCTTCCCATGTTGCTTCTACAAATACATCGCCTTTACGAATTAACGGTGTTGTAATACGTTCTGATGAATTTACGTAATCCCAGCCGAACTTTCCTTTTACACATGTAGATACACTATTGACAGGTGCATGTTCAGAAGGTTCAATTTTAAGAATTTGGTGGTCTTTTGTCCAAACCTCAAAGGTGCAGCCTACACCGCAGAAGGTACAAACTGTTTTTGTCTTTTTTGTGCGTGTATCGCGCATTGCTGCCTCAACCTCAGACACTGCAAAGATTGTTTGATAATCCGGTTCTACCTCTTTTACAAGATCGATCATAGGATTGAGTAAATCCTCTTTAATTCCTGTCATAAACCCAGCATTTCCAAGCATGGATTTTTCCATTAATGCATTACAAGGACACACTGTTACACACTGTCCGCAAGAAACACAGGAGGATTCGTTAATACTTTTTCCTCCATCCCATAAAACACGTGGCTGGCTGCTCTCCCAGTTAATCGTCAATGTTTCATTTACTTGCAAGTCTTGACATGTTTCAACGCAGCGACCACACAAAATACATTGATCTGGATCATAACGATAAAACGGATGAGACATATCTACTTCATAGCCCTTAGAACGATGCGGACGTGTTTGATGTTCTACCCCCATCATTTCAGCCGTATTATGCACACGGCAATTACCGTTGTTATTATCACAAACTGTACAATACAATAAATGATTTTCTAAAATCCGATCCATTGCTTCTTCTTGCGCTTTCTTTGCAAGCTCAGAAGCTGTTAAAATATTCATGCCAGCCTCTACAACAGTAGAACACGCACGCATAATGCTGCCATTTACTTCACACATACATGTATCGCAGCTTTGAACCGGACCAAGAATCTCTGAATAACAAATATGTGGGTGTTGTATCTCCTGAGAAAGCAGATAATCTAAAATACGTGTTCCTTGTTCTACTTCATGTGCTGCTCCATTAATAAGAACATTCACTTTTTCCGACAATATAAGTCCCCCCTATAAATAAAAAACCCCCATAAAACAGTTGCCATACCTAAATGGCACAAACCGTTTCATGGGGGGAGAATATCTGAGCATATTAAATACTAGCGATCATTCCCGCCATATCATGTGTGAGGAGAGCAGGATGTCACAGCAATACATATTACTTGACCTCAATGCATCCTTCACATTTTTGTTAACTCTATTAATAAATATACCACATTTTTTAAATTTTTGTGAACAAAAACCAGTTATAACCAGAAAACTTTTCTATCCAAAGCATCTCTCTTTACGCAGAGAATTATTTAACGTAAATAGATTCAGCTACATTGCCTTTTTTAATTTTTTATTCGGTGCAGAAGCAACGTTTTCGATTGCATCCTTTTATTTTTTGTGAATATTGTGTGACTATCTTTTAGCTTGTAAAATTTCCGACTACGTCGAATTCGCTTCTAGATGGAAATCTATACTTTCTTAAAGTTTAAAAACACTGCTCTCTTCTTTAGAGCAGTGCCATTCTTCCAACCCTCTCTTGAATGAATAGGAGGAATATTTATACCGGATGCCTTTTTATTTTAGCAGGTGAAGGGCGTACACTACCAGCCTTCCCTTCCTTCGATTTATTTTCGTTTGGTTTGATAAAGAGCATCACTAAAGCTGCCCCAGCTAATCCGAGTAAACCGGACACATAGAAAATTTTAGAATCCGAGCCCTTCATCAGGAAAGCATAAATCGGAGGTCCAGCTGCGACTCCAACAAATCTCATTGAGCTGTATAAGGAAGTAACCGTCCCGCGCTCCTCCTTTTCAATTCCTTCTGTGATCATGGCATCTAAGCTTGGTAAAGAAAGCCCAATTCCAATTCCCGCTATTACGAGTGTAGCTACCAGCATATAAATACTATGGAAAAACAAAGGAATTACAAATGCTCCTCCCAGCATTGCAAATCCAATAAGTGTACACCGCTTCATTGTCTTCTTTTGGTCACCAATTTTCTTCCCTGTAATATAGGAACATAACGATAGTGCTGTGAGCGGAATAGCAAGAACAACACCTTTCCAAATGCCATCAACACTATATTTTTCCTCTAACAATGTAGACAGGTAAAATTGAACGCCAAATAAGACAAACATAATAATCGCACCTAGTATGAAAATTGCGAGCAGCCATCTTTCCTTTTGACGAATTGTTTCCATCACAGTGTGGACAAATTCTTTAACAGGTACCTTCTTTGGCTCTTGTTTAGGCGGTTTAACGAGAAACGCAATAAGCAGAATAGCAGCTGCACATAGGATTGGAATAAACCAAAACGGGAGAAACCAAACTACGGCTGCAAGTATAGATCCTAGAATTGGACTTAATACCTTCCCAAAGGTATTGGATGTTTCAATCATCCCTAGTCCGCAGCTCACGTCTTTTTCATCCTTAAATATGTCACCAACGCACGGCATGACAACTGGCATAGCACCAGCCGAACCAATTCCCTGTACAACGCGTCCCGCCAAAATCCACCAGTAAGGGTTCTCAAGTTTCCATGAAGCCCAGCCAGTGATCACTCCCCCAATTCCAGCTAGAATCAAACTAGGGATAATCACTTTCTTTCTCCCCCATCGGTCAGATAAATAACCTGCTACAGGGATAAGAAAAATAGCAAAGATGGAGTACACCGTAATAATCATTGAAACCTGAAACGCAGTAATATCGAGCTTTCTTTCAATGACCGGAAGAACAGGAATAAGCATCGAATTCCCTAAAGTCATGACAAGAGGTACAGATGAAAGTGCCCATAGACAATATTTTTGTTTTTTCTGCATAACATTCTCCAGCCTTTATAATGTACAAAACGAAATACACTGCTTATTACCAGGGGGAAAGCAAGATATCCTTGAATAGCTTGTTCCGGATTCCCCCTAAAAATCCCTACAGTTCTGATCACAATATATAATGATGTGAAGCATCCCTCACATAATTAAGCTACCCCTCCTATTGCATTTTTACCCGTCTCAATCCTTTGTATATATAAGGTAAAGACAATTCGCCAATTGGCGAAGATAGCTACGGAGTTGCACTTATACTTTATTCCTAAAATTTCTCACTACGTCGAATGATCCTACAGCTGGAAATTTATACCCTCTTAAAGTATAAAAAAAGCATACACGTAAATGTGTATGCTTCTTCCTTTTACTATGCCTGTTCTTGTACTGGTTTCTTCCAGAAGCCAACGATTAATGCTGTTACAATAGAACCGACTAAGATTGCTAACAAGTATAAGAATGGGTTTCCTTTTACAACTGGGATAACGAAAACACCGCCGTGTGGTGCAGGAAGACCGATATGGAACATCATTGTCAATGCACCTGCAACTGCAGAACCAATGACAGCAGCTGGAATTACACGACCTGGGTCAGCTGCTGCAAATGGAATTGCACCTTCCGTAATAAAAGATAGACCCATAACATAGTTAGTTTTTCCTGCTTCGCGCTCTGCTTTTGTAAATTTGTTTTTGAAGAATGTTGTTGCAATTGCAAGTCCTAATGGAGGAACCATACCACCAGCCATGATTGCTGCATGCGGAGCAAAGTTTCCTGCCGCGATTGCTGCAATACCGAATGTATAAGCTGCTTTGTTGATTGGGCCACCCATATCAATTGCCATCATACCGCCAAGAATAATGCCAAGTAATACTAAGTTTCCAGTTCCAAGACCATTTAACCAATCTGTTAAGCCTGTATTTAAAGCTTTTACTGGGCCGATAATAACATAAAGCATAATTGCGCCAGTGATAAAAATACCAAATAATGGATATAATAATACTGGTTTAATACCTTCTAATGATTGCGGTAAACTGCTGAATACTTTTTTCAATAGAACTACTACGTAACCTGCTAAGAAACCTGCAATCAAACCACCTAAGAAGCCTGCGCCGCCGCTTGCAGCTAATACCCCACCAACCATACCAGGAGCAAAACCAGGACGATCGGCAATACTCATTGCAATAAATCCTGCTAAAACTGGAACTAAAAGACCAAATGCACCGCTGCCGCCACCGATATCCATTAATAATTTTGCAAATGGATGGAACGCAGGGTCTTTTGGATCAAATGCTTTAATACCAAACATGAAACTAATTGCGATTAAGATACCGCCGCCCACAACAAACGGAAGCATGCTGGATACACCGCTCATTAAATGCTTATAGAAGCCTGCACGCTCAGTTTTCGCTGCGCCGCCGCCTTGATTAGAGCCACTGCTTTTATAAATAGGAGCATCCTGCTTCACCGCACGATCAAGCAGCTCTTGCGGCTTACGGATACCTTGTGCAACCGGAACTTGAATAACGTGCTTACCATCGAAGCGGTTCATTTCAACTTGTTTATCAGCAGCTACGATAATAGCAGTTGCTTCCTGAATTTCCTGTGCTGTTAGTGCGTTTTTCACACCGCTGGAACCATTTGTTTCAACTTTAAGATCAATGCCCATTTCTTTTGCTTTTGCTTTTAAAGCATCAGCAGCCATATATGTGTGTGCAATTCCTGTTGGGCAAGCTGTTACAGCTAATACCTTTTGGCCAGAACCAGAAGAAACTGTTTCTTCCTCTGCTGCTTCGCTCTCTTGCTCGTCAATTGCTGCTAATACATCATTTATTGTTGCAGCGTTCTCAATTTTGCTGCGGAATGCAGGGTTCATCAGCATAGAGGATAAACGCGATAATGTTTCTAAGTGTGCGTTGTTTGCCCCTTCTGGCGCAGCAATCATGAAGAACAAGTGGCTTGGTTGGCCATCTAATGCCTCGTAATCAACGCCTTCCTTAGAACGTCCGAATGCGATTGCTGGTACTTTTACTGCACTTGTTTTTGCATGAGGAATTGCAATTCCTTCACCAATACCTGTTGTGCTTTGTGCTTCACGCGCCAAGATCGCTTCCTTAAATTTTGCTTTATCTGTTAATTTTCCAGCTTCATTCAGCTTATTTACAAGCTCATCGATTGCTGCTGCTTTCGTTTTCGCCTGCAGATTCAAAATTACTGTGCTGCTCGTTAAAAGCTCTGTAATCTTCATGTGAATCCCCCTTTATACTTGAGTAATCGTGATTTCCGGTAATAGTTTTTCTACCTCTTCTTTTGTGCATAAGTCGCTTGAGAAAGCTGTAGCGCTGCCGCTTGCCACACCATATCGGAAGCATTCCTCCAAAGCCTTTCCTTTTGTGTATGCTGCTAAAAATCCACCGATCGTAGAATCTCCGGCTCCTACCGAGTTCTTGACTGTTCCTTTTGGCGCATTTGCGTATAAAATTTTATGATTTGTAATTAAAAGTGCACCTGCTCCCGCCATGGATACAATCACATTCTGGATACCTGATTCCACAAGTCTTTTTGCATATGCAATCGACTCTTCCTTACTTGTGATCGTAGTTTCAAACAGTTCTCCTAGCTCATGATGATTAGGCTTTATAAGAAACAGCTTTTCTTCAATGATTTCCTGCAAAGCTGGCCCACTCGTGTCCGCTACAATCTTTACTCCACGCGCTCTTGCTGCTGCCGCTAATGTTTTGTAGAAATCTGCCGGAACAGAAGATGGAAGACTTCCCGCTAATACGAAGATATCTCCCTCGTTCATAGCTTCCACTTTCTGCAATAATTCATTAATCTGTTCTATTTCAATAGTTGGACCTTGTCCATTAATTTCTGTCTCATCTCCGGACTTTAGTTTCACATTAATACGTGTAGTTCCATTTGCTTTTACAAAATCATGATTTACTAGTTCTTTACTTAATTCTTCGCGAATGAATTCGCCAGTAAATCCGCCGATAAATCCAAGAGCTGTATTTTCAACCCCTAAGCGCTTCAATACCCTTGAAACGTTAATCCCTTTGCCTCCTGGATATTGCTCTGTACGTTTTGCACGGTTTAAATCTCCTAACTGGATAGAATCCAGTTCGACAATGTAGTCTATGGAAGGATTTAGTGTACATGTATAAATCATTTTTTCACAACCTCTATAAATGTTTTCTCTTTATATAGTTTCCACAGTTCTTCATCACATTCACTTGTGATGATAGCTGCTTCATGCAAATCCGCAATTTTGGAGAATGTGCTTTCGTTCCATTTCGTATGATCAGCCAACATATAAGCCTGCTGTGAAAGCTGAATAGCCAAACGCTTTACGAATGCCTCTTCAGGGTCTGGTGTTGTATAACCATAAGTAAGATGAATGCCATTTACACCAATAAAGCTTTTATCAAAGCTGTACTGTTCCATCCCCATCACAGCACCTCGTCCTACTAACGCGCGTGTTCTTTGTTTGACAAAGCCGCCCGTCAAATAGGTAGGAATGCTATTCTCCAGCAACGCCTCCAGATGGGTGATACCATTTGTAACGACAACCACATCTTTGGCTTCTATATAAGGAATCATTTGCAAGGTTGTTGTACCTGCATCTAAAAAGATGCAATCACCATCTCGAATTAAACTCGCTGCATGCTTAGCAATCTCTAATTTTTCTTGCAAATTCTTTGTCGATTTCTCAGACACACTAGGTTCTTCCCTTTTCTGCTGAAGCAGTGCAGCGCCACCATGAACGCGTTTGAGCTTCCTTTGGCTTTCAAGCTGACTTAAATCCCTTCGAATTGTCGATTCAGATGAAGAAGTCACATCTACAAACTCCTGCAGCTTAACAACTTCTTGCTTCTCCAACAAATCGAGGATGATACGATGTCTTTCTGCTGTCAGCACGTTCTCACCCCCTAAGTAAACCATTTATTGTTTACGCTTTCATCATACACTATAAATAAATCAAAATCAATCATAAACGTTCAAAAACAACCAATTTTTTTTAAAGAAAATATCGAATTTTATCTAAAAATGTCAAACGAGAGCAAAAATAATCATAAATAACCATTTCCCAGATGTTTTATTAAAGAAAACTCGCCGATTGGCAAGTCCTACTCTTGGGCGAAGGCAGCGGCGTAAGTTGCACTTACACTTTCCCTCTAAAATTTCCTGCTTCGCTGAATTTTCTCCCGTCTGGAAATTTACACCTTATAAAAATGTAAAAACTCTCCAACTGAATTGTTGGAGAGTTTATGTCCTACCATATTGTTGTATCGTAACTATCGAGCTCCGTTTACTTCACAGGGATTCGAACGATAAATGTACTTCCTTCGTTTAACTTGCTTGTTACATGAATTGTTCCTTGATGGGCATCCACAATCCATTTTGCAATGGATAATCCGAGTCCGTGTCCGCCCATTTGCCTTGCGCGCGATTTATCGACTCGATAAAAGCGATCAAATACCTTGTCACAATCCTCTGGCGGAATCCCTACTCCTGTATCCCGAACCTGCATAATAAACATTTTATTTTGCTCCGTTCCTTCCGTAGATAAGCTTAATTGTACCAAACCATTATTTGGCGTGTATTTAATCGCGTTATCCAACAAAATGTAAAGCAGCTGCTTCAATTTTTCCAAGTCTGCATATAGATGGATATCAGAAAACGCATGAAATTGAAGATTGATATTTTTAGCAGCAGCAATCGGCTCTAATGATTTAACAATCGTGTCGGCATGTGTACGAAACTCCAGCGAATCCCGACGTACTTCTAGCGTACCTGAATCCGATCGCGCCAATGTAAGCAAATCACCAATTAGGTTGGCCATTCGTTTTACTTCATCCTTCATATTTCCTAAAACATTACGGGAAAACGGATCTTCTTCAATTGTCTCCTCCATCTCCAATGTATCAATAGATGATAACAAAACACTTAAAGGCGTGCGCAACTCATGCGAAGCATCCGCCACAAACTCCCTTTGCCTTGCGAAAGCATTCGCAATTGGAATCATCGTTCGTTTTGATAAAAAATGACTAATAGCTAAAGCAACGATAAAAAATAAAAGACCAATTCCTCCAAGAACAAAGATGACCCACTGGAATATTTTTTGTTGCACCGATACATCTTTTCCAATATAAAGCCTTCCTACAACTTCATTTTCATAATAGACAGGACGCCCTACCATCATAATGTGCATCGTACGATTTTTCTCAAATTCGATATGTCGTTCTTTTCCTACTTCCGGAAGGTTTACCTTTACATCTGTATAGCGAACCTCTTCTTTGGACGGCTCCCAGTTTCGCAAGGTTTCCAGCAAATTGGACTGCATCCAACGTATCGACTCATCTCCGACCAAAACTTCATCATTTTTGCCTACTACATAATAAAACAACAGGCTGTCATTCGAAATAATCACATTCTCATCAACTGAACCAGGTCTTGAAGCTTTCTTCTTTTGAATAAATTCATCTTGAATAACATTAATCTCTCTTTTGGCCAGTTCTTTCATTTGCCTTTCTTGCTGTGTGAATATGATGTTATATAATAGTGCGTACACCACCGCAATGAATAGAACGAGAAACAGCACTAGAACCCCGCTGTATAGCAGTGTGAGGCGATTTTGGGTTTGGGAGAATACATCCTTTCCCGAAAGAAACTTTTGAAAATAGCTTTTAATCTTCAATTTTGTACCCCACCCCGCGGATGCTTTGAATTACATCCTGTTGTCCAAACACATCAAGCTTTTTTCTCAGCAATTTCACGGTAGCATCCACAATCTTCAATGATACATCCGCATCATATCCCCATACACGATCTAAAATGAGTTCACGAGGCAATACTTGTCCTTTATTCTGCACTAGCAAATCAAGCAAACCAAATTCACGAGGGCTAAGCAAGATTTCTTCTTCTCTCTGACGAATCACACGGTTTGTTCGATCCAACTCAAACGAACCAAGAGAAACACAGTCGCCTACAATCGGCACATACGCTCTACGCATTAACGCTCGAAGTCGTGCCAACAGCTCAGCAAGTTCAAATGGCTTTACTAAATAATCGTCAGCACCGGCATCCAACCCCTCTACACGATCCTCCACCGTATCCTTTGCCGTGAGCATTAAAATAGCCCCTGAATAACCGTCTTTACGTAAGCGACGACATACATCTGTACCATCTCCGCCCGGCATCATCCAATCTAAAATCAATATATCATAATGAGAAGATTTCGCGTAATCATAAGCATCTCCGCCCTCTTGCACCCAATCTACTTGATAGCCGCCTTTTTTCTTTAACATATGAACAACAAGTTCACCAAGACGCACATCATCTTCTGCCAAAAGTATATTCATCCAAAATCTCTCCTTTTTAGACGTACATTCTTTCATTATACTAACAAGTTTTAATGAAAAAAAGGTGAAAGACCTGTTATGCTTATACAGAATTGTCTAAAAAGAGGAGAAGAGTATCCTTAGAGTTGGAGGAATAGCGATCTAATCACTTTACGTTAAAGAAAACTCGCTGATTAGCGAGCTCTGCTCTTGGGCGAAGACAGAGACGTAAGTTATGCTTACAATGTATTCCCAAAATTTTTGACTACGTGGAATTCGCCTCTAACTGGACCTTATCCTTTCTTAACGTGAGAGTAACGGGCGTATCTGCTCCTTTCATTGCACATACACATTTCCATCCAGAAGCCACGGTACAAACTCTACATTTTTTGCTTGATCAGGAAACTGCTCTTTAATCGCCTTTGCAAGTTCCTCCGTACTGCTTCCCTCTTTGTAAATACCTAGTTGCTTGGCTACGCTCTTTATTTTCGTTTCTTGTACCTCATTGAAGAGCTGAAACAGTCCTTTTCCATACATTGAAACACCAAGTTCTTGTGCCTGCGCAATCATTTTTGCTTCAGACACTTCCTGTGCGATGGTCTCTAATTCTTTATTAGCTGTCTCAATTCCTAATGACTTAGCCTCGTTCATTATCCTCGTACGATACAACTCCTTAGCGTCAGCACTGGCATCACTATCTGCGGCAGCAACCCCGAATACTTCCTGTATCATTCTTTTCTCCGCTAATTCTTGTGTTAACGTAGAAACGGTTTTTCCTTCTGTAGAAATTCCTATCGCTTCTGCTTCCTGCTTCAGCTGCTTTGTATAAATTTCCTCAGACAGCTCCCCTGTTCCTTTCCCATCAGTTTCAATACCAAGACTTTCCGCTTCTGTTCGCAGTTCCTTATCCTGAATCTCCTTCTCTAAAATAAGAGCATCCTTTCCCTCCGTGCTAATTCCAAGTTTTGCTGCTTCTTCCTTTACTGCATCTTCATCTACAGTATGGGTATCCTCCATGTCCATTTCAACAGCCCGTGTATCTTCTTTCTGCTCAGTCAAACTGACATTCCCACCAGCACTTCCAAGTGTAAGAGCTGTACTTATAGCAAGCAGCAATCCTTTCATATTCATCGATCTCCTTTTCTAATCATGTTCTATCCCTGTTTATCTAACCCCCGCCATCCGGCGAAGACAGAGGCATAGTTGCCCTTATCCTGTATTCCTAACATTTCCGACTACGTCGAATTCGCTTCTAGCTAGACATTTATCCTTTCCTACAGTGTAAAAAATCGTTGTCTAGCAAAAGCAAGAAAACGAAGTAATGCACCGGCAAATACTTCGTTTTTCTTAGTTATCCATGTCGAAGCGCTTGAATTGGATGCAGCTTCGATGCTTTATTCGCTGGGAATACTCCAAAAATAACTCCCACAACAAGAGAGAATAAAAAGGCTAGCAGCATTACATTTGTAGAGTAAACAACTGTCATGCTTGCGGCAGCAGCGAGAATCTTTGTAATGAGAAGTCCTAATCCTACTCCGATTAAGCCTCCCATTGCGCTTAATACAACTGCTTCAATTAAAAACTGCAGCAAAATGTGCTTTCGCTTCGCACCAATTGCTTTTCGAATCCCAATTTCCTTCGTTCTCTCAGAAACGGATACGAGCATAATGTTCATAATGCCAATACCGCCTACTAACAAGGAGATACTTGCAATCCCTCCGAGCAGCAGCGTCATTGTGCCTGATACGGAGCTCATCGTATTCATAACATCCTGTTGATTCACTACACTGTAGCTGTCAGATTTATCAGGAAACAGATTCGCTAATAATCGATTTGTTTGCATTTGAGCGAATGTAAGTGTGTCTGCATCCGTTGCTTGTATATATACTGTTTGAATCGATGTACTTTGAGTCACACGCTGCGCCGTGCTAATCGGCATGATAATCGTAGAGTCTCCCGATTGGCCAAGCGAGCTGCCTTTTGACTCAAGAACACCGACAACCTTGTAGGATGTTCCATTTACCTTGATTGACTGCCCGACTGGTTCAGAAGCCCCGAACAGCGTTTGTGCTGTCGTTGCCCCAAGTACAACAATTTTCTGTCTGTACTCCACATCCATATCTGTTACAAAGCGTCCTTGGCTCACTGTCAGATCGCGAATCGTTTGATACGCCTCCGTTGTTCCTGTTAACGACACTTGTGTAGATGTTTTCCCATTTTTCACTGTTACACGCCCTGATACAGCTGGGGCAGCAGCTGAAACACCGTTTAGCCCCGCAAACTGATCTACATCATCTAACTTGAGCTTGACCTCATCTGTGCTAATAATATTGACAGTAAGTAAATTTGTTCCAAGACTATTAATTTGATCTGTTACTGATTTACTCGATCCCTGCCCAATCGCAACGAGTACAATTACAGAAGAAACACCAATAATAATACCGAGCATTGTAAGAAAGGCGCGCAGCTTATTGCTCTTGATACTGCGCATTGCCATTTTGATAGATTGTGTCAAACCCAAGTAACTCACCTCCAACCTCTGCTAGCCGCTTTTCTTCAAATAGCTGTCCATCTTGGATACGAACTCTGCGCTTTGCCTGCAGCGCAACCTCGGGGTCATGCGTAATTAATACAATCGTGTGGCCTTGTTCATTTAAATCCTGCATAACCTTCATAATTTCCTTGCTCGTTTTGCTATCTAATGCACCAGTCGGCTCATCGGCAAGCAAAATCGGCGGATTGCCAGCAAGCGCGCGGGCAATTGCCACACGCTGCTGCTGTCCTCCTGATAATTGTGTTGGTAAATGATGTGCACGATCACGCAAGCCAACCTTATCTAAACACTCATAAATTATATTTTGTCTTTCCTTCGTTGAAACACCGCGATATAAAAGCGGTAGCTCGACATTTTCAAACGCTGTAAGTTTTGTTAACAGGTTGAAGTTTTGAAAGATAAAGCCAATTTTGTTGTTTCGTACCTCGGCCAGTTGACTATCATTCATTTTCTCAACCTCTTCTCCGTCAAGAAAATAATGTCCTGAGTCAGGTCGGTCTAGGCAGCCAATCATATTCATAAATGTTGATTTTCCTGAACCGGACGGACCCATGATCGATACGAAATCACCCTTTTGAACCGTGAGTGACGCTTCATTTAGCGCCATCACGATCTCCCCACCTAGCTCATACTTTTTGATCATTTTTTCGATTCTAATAATAGGCTGTGTCACGTTATCTCGTTCCCCCCCCGTTTGTGCCTTGTTGTCTGTTAAATCCTCCCATGCCGCTACCCATATTACCGTTACCTCCAAAGCCGCCCATCATCATACCTTGGCCTTGCTGCGCATTTGTTGAAGAAGATGATTTAACTGCAGGCAATTGCACGGTTTCACCTTCTGTTAAGCCTTCTGTAATCTCCACATATGTGTCATTGCTAATACCTGTTTGCACTGTTTTTTGAGAAGCAGCTGCTTGTGCATTTGTATTACCAGATGATTCAGAAGCTGTCGTTGATGCTTCGCCCGTTAAAACAAATTTTTGATCTCCTCGTGTGCGTACTGCTTCAATTGGTACGTATAATACGCCGTCTTTGCTTTGTGTTAAAATGCTCGCTTCTGCTGTCATACCGATTTTCAAATTGTCAGATTTGTCTAGATGCACGGTTACATCAAATGTTGATACACCATTAGAAGCTGTTCCTTCATTCGCTACTGCTGTTACTGTTCCTGTATAGTCTGTATCCTCAAATGCACTTACGGCTACTGTTGCTGTTTGTCCAACTGCAACCTTAGAAATATCAAGCTCATCTACACCAACTACGACCTGTAAATCATTATAATTTGTAATATGTGCTACAACTTTTCCTTCTTGTACTTTGTCGCCGGCTGCCACATTTATAGCGGTAATCGTACCTGCTGCTGGAGCTGTAATTGGATCTGTATCACCTGTAAATGTGACAAGCTCTTGTCCCGCAGCTACTACATCTCCTGCAGATACAAGCACTTCATCAACTGTATCACTTGTCGCTGCTGTAATGTCTGCGTTTGTTACAGATTCAAGCGAACCAGAGCCGCTTACATGCACCTCCATTTTTCCTTTTTGTACAGTTGCTGTTGACGCTTGTACAGCTTGTACCGGTGTTGAACTTCCCTTTAAGAAGTACCACGTACCACCTCCGACTGCACCAACTAATAGAATGATAATAACAATCCACTTTTTCAAAATCCCTTCTCCCTTCTGTCCTTCACTTTTTTGTTTTATTGTTATTGCCTTGCTCACATATTTGCTGCCTTTCCATTCACCCTCCTGCTTCAAACCTTTTGGAAACGCGCTTCTTGCTATTTCCTAAAAGTACCTTTCTCATGTACATCTAAAATATTTCGTTTCCTTCCACTCTGCTTTATAATGTTGTTACACATTGCTGCTGAGGAGGAGAAATATTGAGTAACATAGAACGGCTCGTATCTGTCTGTTCTCTTGACTGTCCCGATACGTGCAGTCTTATTGTAGAAAAGATTGATGAAAAAATAGTGAAAGTTACAGGAAATCCTGAGCATCCTGTTACAAAGGGTGTGATTTGCCATAAAGTGCGCCATACACCGGACAAGATTCACCATCCTGACCGCTTGTTATATCCATTAAAACGGGTTGGAGTAAAAGGAGAAGGGACATTCAAACGAATTTCCTGGGAAGAAGCGTACGCAGAAATAAAAGAAAAATTCACTGCCATTATCGATGAATATGGAGCAGAAGCAATATTGCCATACAGCTTCTACGGCAATATGGGAGTCATTAATACAGAAGGAATGGATCGCCGGTTCTTTCACCGTCTTGGTGCGAGTCAGCTAGAACGGAGTATTTGCAATGCCGCCGGGTCTACAGGGTATGTGTATACAATGGGAAAAAGCGCAGGGGTTGACCCAGAAGATACGGTTCACAGCAAGCTTATCATCATTTGGGGCTGCAACTTGCTCAGCACAAATATGCATCAAGCCATGTTCCTAACTGAGGCACGAAAAAACGGCGCAAAAATTGTTGTGATTGATGTGCACGAAAATCGAACTGCTAAATGGGGAGATTGGTTTATTCCAATTCTGCCAGGAACAGATGCAGCACTGGCGCTCGGCATCATGCACATCTTAATAGAAGAAAATCTATTAGACAAGGCCTTCATTGATGCCTACACAGTCGGATTTGAACAGCTCCGTGAACAAGCTCGGGACTATACACCAGAAAAGGTAAGTGCTCTGACTGGCGTTAGCGTAGAGGATATAAAAAAGCTCGCCCGTCTATACGGAACAACGACACCATCTTTCATCCGGATTGGTAATGGATTGCAGCATCACGATAACGGCGGAATGATTGTTCGTGCAATTTCCTGCCTTCCTGCTTTAACAGGACAGTGGGCTCATCTAGGCGGCGGTGCAGTAAAGGGGAATAGTTCATTCAGCTCCTTTAACAGCTTTCTGCTAGAGCGGCCGGATTTAATGCCCCAGCCAGCACCTCGCATAATCAATATGAATCAGCTAGGCCGTGCACTTTTAGAGATAGCCGACCCCCCTGTGAAGGCGCTGTTCATCTATAATTGTAATCCCGCACAGGTTGCGCCCGAGCAAACAAAGGTCCGGAACGGCTTGCTGCGTGATGATTTATTCACCGTTGTACATGAGCTCTTTATGACGGATACAGCCAAATATGCTGATCTTGTATTACCGGCGACGAGCTCGTTTGAAAATCTCGATTTATATTCATCCTACTGGCATTTATACATTATGTTAAATGAACCTGTGTTACAGCCGCAGGGTGAGGCAAAATCAAACTTTACACTATTTAAAGAGTTAGCAGCACTTATGGACTTTGAAGAAGCCTGCTTTCAAGACTCGGAGGAGGATATGATTCGTCAGGCGCTGGACAATCCACGCAACCCGCATTTGCTTGGCATTACGTACGAAGGTTTGCGTCAAAATAAATGGCTGCGTGCCCAAACAAACCAGATCGCGCCAGCTTATCAAAATCCGCCAACCCCATCCGGAAAAATTGAATTATTTTCAGAATCGTTAGAGCAGCAAGGTCTTTCCCCTCTCCCTGCTCACGTTCCATTACAGGATTCCAAATATCCGCTTCGCTTCGTGCCGGGACCAAATCATCAATTTTTAAATACGAGTTTGGCAAACCTGCCGAAGCTGCAAAAGCTGGAAGGACGGCCTGTTGTCTACTTAAATGTAGAAGATGCACAATCACGCGGCATCCAAAACGGAGACATCGTAAAGATATGGAACGACCGCGGCTCCTGCAGGCTCTTTGCAAGTGTTGGCCAAGCAGTTCTGCCAGGAGTAGCTGTCACACAAGGTCTTTGGTGGGAGGATGAAGAGCTCGGCTATATTTCTGTCAACACTCTAACACCTGATGCACTTTCTGATATTGCCAATGGGGCTACGTTCTTCTCTGGGACAGTAGAGGTGGAAAAAGCATAGTTTCAAAACGGGTGATAACTCTATTGGTAGAACTGCTAGATTTCTTTAGCATGTACATGACATTTTAAGCCTGCATTCAAAAGGTACACAGCCCCTTTTGGATGCGGGCTTCTTATTTTTATAAAGCTAGTTCCTCGAATTGCTTCTTAGCTGAAAATACCTTCTTAAAAATTTTAAAAGTAGAGTTAGTATAAACGAACAAGCACTTTCTCTTCTATCGAATATATATATAGAAAATAGGAGGTGAAACAACAATGACACAATCTCAACTTACACTTTCATTGCTTGGAAGCGGCGGCGGGGCTGCAAAAGCAATCCTCTCCCTTTTAAATCAGGCCGCACAAGATGAACAGGATCCAATTCATTCTTATATCAAACATTGCAAGATTCATTTGATTGATATCAAACAAAAACCAAGAGCATATTACGAAGGCTTTTGCAGCACACTCTCGGACAAGCTCATTCTGCACGAGATTGATTTATCTGATTTAGCTGTATTCCGCAAGCATCTGCAAATCACTGGGCCAGCCATTGTAATAGACGCATCCAGAGCCGATACCGTTCAAATGCTATCTTGCTGTGATGAGTTCGGAGCTCACTATATTAGCACTGCTTTAGAATCTGCAGATGAAAATGAGGCAACTGCACGATTTGGACTCCTAGAACGCTACCGTAGTTTTATAGAAAAAAAGGAAGCCTTCCAAAACACAACAAGCATTATTGGCTCTGGCATGAACCCTGGAGTTGTACAATGGATGGCAGTTCATCTCATGGAGCAATCTCCTGAAGAAACTCCCCTCGCCTGCTACATCGTGGAACAAGATACAACCTTTTATAAAGATACAAACCTAGTTCAGGAACATACGATTTACACAACATGGTCTCCTGAAGGATTCCTTGATGAAGCAGTCCTCAATTACCCGCTCTTTATGAAACAGCAGATTCCCGTTATGCTGCATGACGATGTATATGCTCAAGAATTTAAAGTGACGTTAGGAAATATTCAATTTCATGGCTGCCTGATGCCGCATGAAGAGGTGATTAGCTTAGGTCAATGGTTCAATGGAGAGGTTGGCTTTCTTTATAGAATAAATGACCATACAACGAATATTGTTCGGAGCAATCTAAGAAACACTGACGCCCTATGGAGCTACCCGCGTAAAATGCTTCTGCCGGACCAGAACGAATTAGCCGGTGCTGATCTCGTCGGTGTTTTGCTCGTATACAATGATAAAGAACGTTTTATGTACAATATGCTTAACAGCAGTGCGATATATGAGCGCTATCACACAAACGCCACGTACTTTCAAGTTGCATGCGGTGTTTACGGAGCAATCTCCTCATTAATGCTCGATTCATTACCAACCGGCTGTTACGCTGTAGATGAGCTGCTTCGTCACACTTCTTCCCGTTACGGTCAGTACGTCTCCTATTACATGAAGGATTTTGTCCTTGGGGAAAACCCAAGCACGGACGGGCTGTTATTTGATCGTATGAAAAGAATGGAGCCATAAGCTCGCCTTAACAATTTAAATTTTAGTACCTAAAAGAACGTGCGCAAGCTTTAGCCGCGTTTCTTTTATTTCACTGTAAGAAAGATAGTCCATAAAAATCCTAATTTCGGGATTTTTATGGACTACTTCATTTCTCAACAACGTGAGTACTGTGATTACAATCCTGTTTTTTCGCTAATATAGCGGCGAGCCTTTAACGCATATGCAAGAGGATTTGCTAATGCTGGATCCTGTTCAGCCTCAACAACAAACCAGCCTTTATAAGCAGAAGCTGCAAGTGTTGTAAACACTTCCGCAAACTCGATACCACCGTCGCCTGGAACAGTGAAAGCCCCTGCCTTTACTGCCTGCAAAAAGCTTAAATCCTCTTCCTTCACACGAGCCACCACTTCTGGGCGGATGTCTTTTAAATGAACGTGCTTAATGCGAGGAAGGTGTTTTTTCAATACATGAATTGGATTCTCTCCTGAGAATACGAGATGTCCTGTATCAAACAACAAGGAAACAAGCTTTGGATCTGTTAGCTCCATCAGCTTATCAATTTCTTCTGTTGTTTGAATCCCTGTTCCCATATGGTGGTGGAATACAATATCCATATCCTTCTCTGCAGCCAGCTCACCAAGGCGATGCAAGCCATCTACCAACAGCTTCCACTCTTCTTCTGTAAATACAGGCTTTGCTTTGTAAACAGGCACCGCTTGACCTTGCACGCTTTTGCCTTGCTCCGATACAACAATAACCTTCGCACCCATCGCATGTAAGAAATCACGGTGCTCGATGAATGCCTCTACCGTTTCCTCTAGAGGTTTTGTTGTCAAAAATGCACTGAACCAAGCGCTTGCGATTTGCAATCCCCGAAGTGATAACGCCTGTTTCAATATCTCTGTATCACGTGGATACTTATTTCCTACTTCGCTGCCAGTAAATCCTGCTAGCGCCATTTCACTTACGCATTGCTCAAATGTATTCTCGCCGCCAAGCTCTGGAAGATCATCATTTGTCCACGCAATTGGAGCGATTCCTAGTTTGATTGTATTTTCTTTAAACATATCCATTTCCTCTCCCTAGCAGCGTCTCGCTTTTTGTTTGTTGCTTTCTTTATACGCATGAGCAGCTTGGATACTTTCGCTCTTCAGCACTTCCATAATCCCTGCATGCCGCCATGCGTTATTGTTTTGGGCAATTAACTCATTTTCTCAAAAGCGGCACTATCAAATTTGTTTACTGGCTGATTACTATTTCATGCTCAATTTTAACAGGACGTCCCGTTAGGAAAGATTCCCTTGCAGCCTTTGCAATTCGCTCTGCCTGCAAGCCATCATTACCAGTGCAAAGCACCTTTTCACCTGCTAGGATCGTCTTTGCAAATTGTGTAACTTCTGCGATATATGCTTGTGTATAACGCTCAAGGAAGAAGTACAACGGCTTGTCTTTAACAGTGCCATCTACTGTTGATACTTCCACCGTTGTTGGGCGGCAGTTGTCAGCTACTGCTACTCCCTTTTCACCAAACACCTCTACACGCTGATCATAGCCGTAAACAGCTTGGCGGCTATTATCAATCACACCTAGTGAACCGTTTGCAAATTTCAAGGTAACAATGGCAGTATCAATATCTCCAGCTTCACCAATCGCAGGATCAACTAAAACCGTGCCTTGGGCAGATACCTCTACTACTTCACTATTCATTACATAACGTGCCATATCAAAATCATGAATCATCATGTCCATGAACAGGCCGCCTGAAGTCAGAATATAATCAACGCTTGGTGGCTGCGGATCTCTAGATGTGATTTTCAAAATATGAGGCTGCCCCACTTCTCCTTGCTGCACAAGATCACGTACCTTTTTAAAGTTTGGATCAAAGCGGCGGTTAAAGCCAACCTGCAGCTGCACGTCCTCTTCTGCTACTACACGCAGCGCTTCGATTGTTTGCTCTGCAGAGAAGCTAACCGGCTTTTCGCAGAAGATATGCTTCTTCGCACGTGCTGCCTCTTGAATAATTTGTGCATGTGTGCTTGTTGGAGAGCAAATAAATACTGCATCGATTTCAGGATCTGCCAATAAATCCTGGTAATTTGTTGTGAGAACAGAAATTCCTTTGCTAGCAGCCCATGCCTGTAAGTGATCTACCACCACATCTGATACCGCTTTAATTTTCACTTGTGGAATTGTTAAAAGGTTATCTACATGTAATCTTCCAATACGTCCTGCGCCAATAATTCCTAATGTAACTGTGTTCATACTCTTACCCCTTTTCGATTTTTAAATATGTTCTTGAAATCTACTATTCTCCTACAAAAGCTCGTAATCCCTAAGCTATTACTATATTTTGCAATTTTCTTCAACAGGAACTCCTCACTTTACCTCCTCCCCATTCATGATTCGTCATTTCATTACCTCAACTTATATATGAATAAGTTTCTTTATAAACCGTCCAAGTCTTAAAGCGTTTCCAAAATACCTATTGGTAATTTACGTATTTGCTACTTCTACCATAAGTCACCCTTCGCAGTCACAACCGTCCAGTTTATAGAAAAACTTTACTCTCGAAATAGTATTATCATGCAATTGATTTTTTTGCTGTTATCTCTGCCTCAATTTCCTCTAATGACTTCCCTTTTGTTTCCGGGACAAATTTAAGGACAAAGAGAAATGCTGCTATACCAATTACCGCATAAAAGAGGAACAATACACTAGATCCTAAACTCTCCAATAACACTGGGAAGGACAGCGATACAGCAATATTAGCTAACCACAAGCATGTACTTGCAAATCCAATAGCAGTTCCCCTTATTTTTAATGGGAATATTTCAGCAAGGACAACCCATGCAACCATTCCCCAGCTCGCTGAATACGCTACCATAAATAAGCATAAACAACCTAATAGCAACCAACTCGGAGCCTGAAAAAATAATGTACTGACTCCCAATACTCCTAACGCCAAAGACATTCCGATATTTCCAATAAGCATCAACATTTTGCGACCTAATCTATCTATTAATACAGTTCCAATTATGGTGAACAGTACATTAATTATACCTATCCCAATTGTTCCAGCGATTGCACTGGATGCTCCAATACCCGAATCTATCAAAATAGTAGGTGTATAATAAATAATTGTGTTTGTTCCTATCACTTGCTGAAAGATTGCTACACCTACTCCAACCAACAGAATCGGACGCATGAGTGGAGAAAACAGCTCGGATAATGGTGCTTTTTCTTCTGTCTTTAATGCTTTTATACTTTTTATTTCCAAATCTATTTCAGCAGAATCTCTTGTTAAGAGCAGTACTCTGCGTGCTTCTTCTTCTCTTTCGTTTTGTAATAGCCAACGAGGACTTTCTGGCATAAATAACATCCCAATCATTAGAAGAAGAGATGGAACAACAGCTAACAGTAACATCCAATCCCAACGGCCAGATGAAGAGAACACATAATTAATCACATAAGCCATCAGAATTCCTAATGCGTTCATTAATGTATTTAGAGAAGCTACCCTGCCACGAATTGCAGCAGGAGCCATTTCAGATAAATATAATGGAACAATTGCGGATGCTCCACCCACAGCAACACCTAATACGATTCTAAATAGCACCAAGCTCCCTACATTCGGCGAAAGTCCTGTTCCAATTGCGCCAATGGAAAACAGTGCGCCTAACCAAATAATCAATTTCTTTCTGCCAATACGATCTGCCAAGGTCCCGCCAAATGCAGCCCCTGCTAATGCCCCTATCAGCACTCCACTTACTACTAACCCTTCCATGAAAGGAGTTAGCCCCAAATCTTCCTTTATGAAAATTAAAGCACCCGAAATTACCCCTGTATCATAGCCGAAAAGCAATCCACCTAAAGCTCCAAAAAAATAGATTACATTAATATAGACTTTTTTTGATTTCATAATGGAACCCCTTGCCGAATATTTATTTTCCACCCTATCATTGCATTCTTATAAGACCGTGTTTTATAACGCTTTCACTTTTTCCATCACTCACCCCTTCTATCTGCCCACGCTTTAATATAAAAGAAAGAACTTTCCCAAATAAAAGATTAATACTAAACCTATATTTGCTTAAAATCCTTTAACATCAACAAATTAAACAATTAAATCATTGTTAAAGTACGATTAACAATATTCAACTTAAATTGTATCCGTTTTCTAAAGGAAAGAACTTTCCTTAATGTGAGTTTATCTTTAAAAGTACCCATTGTCAATATTTTTTAAAAAATTCCATAAATATAAATAAAAATCTTATAAACCTATGTTTTTTATAGATCTGATCATTCGTAATCCTTTATAATTTCACTGAATTATTTTATTCATCGCTATACTTCAACAGAAATAAAAGAAAGGACTTTCCTTTTTATTCATTTTAGATATTTCATAGTAGTTTCTTAAAGTAAAACTAAAATAAGCTTAGGAAAAACCCAAGCTCTACTTTTATGCTGATTTAACAGCCAATTATTTTTCTACATACAATGCTATTCTTTATGAATATTATCCCTCAAGCCCCCTCT
Source organism: Bacillus sp. OTU530 (assembly GCF_038440375.1). Taxonomy (NCBI): domain Bacteria; kingdom Bacillati; phylum Bacillota; class Bacilli; order Caryophanales; family Bacillaceae; genus Bacillus; species Bacillus sp. OTU530. The sequence continues at coordinate 210,643 of NZ_JASATP010000002.1, read as the reverse complement.
TCATCTTTCCTATCCTTTTTTAGCATATGATAGTATGTAAACAACAGACAAGCTACCGCAAGACCGCTACATATATATTGAAAAATCCTCATTATATCCATAAGAATGCCTCCGTTATTCAGTAATAATATATCCTTATTTTCCTTATTTTTGAAAACATTATACAGACTGCACCGTTCAAATTCTGAATGTTCACAAGTTGTTCATATAAAAGGAATATCCGATTTCACTTTTGCAAAATCAATCTTGTATAATGAAAACGATAGATGCTCGTTTTGCTCCTCTGGCTTGAGGTTCGAATAACTTGTGTGTATTCTAGATAAAGACAAATATAGCGAAGGAGACTATTGCTCATGAACAGCACAAACAATCGCCCGACAACTAGCAAGAATTACACAGCTATTGTTGTTACCCTATCAATTGTCGTAAACGCATTAATTCTATTGCTATTCTTCTCACCCCTTGGATACCAGGGAAAAGTAACCTTTGACATTAAGATTTTCCCGCGCTTAAATGCTATTTTTAACAGCTTTACATTCATTTTTTTACTTGTAGCCTTGTACGCCATTAAAAAACGGAATATAACACTTCATAAACGCTTTGTGTTAGCCGCCTTTACAACAACCATTTTGTTCGCTGTTTCCTATTTGACGTATCATTACTTATCAGTTGAAACAACTCATTACGGCGGAGAGGGATTTATGCGTTACTTCTATTTCTTTATTCTAATTACACATAGCGTTTTGGCAGCTATTATCGTTCCGCTTGCGCTTTTCTCCCTTATTTGGGGCTGGACAAACCAACTTGACAAGCATCGAAAAATCGTACGCTGGAGCATGCCGATTTGGTTGTATGTTAGCTCCACCGGTGTACTTGTATACCTTTTAATTTCTCCCTATTATTAATGTTAAGACAGTGCTTACGTATGGGAATGTTGACAAAAGGGGGAAGTGCTCTGCACTTCCCCCTCTTTTCTATGTCTTTTCTTTTTTCTGCATTCTTGCTCGGTTAGTGCCAACTCAAAGAGCTTGTTAACATCTCCTATAGTTAGCCGTCTTTTTGGATAAGAATGTAATGGTAAAGTTAACCTTACAGCACCCCTTGGGTCATAAGATACAAGGCTTAAAGCTTATTGCGAAAAGCCTTTACTTTATCCATAAATTCTTTCACTCGTCTAACATCCACATGATTCTCAAATTTCCCATCTTGTTTAAAAGTAGTTCCAACGACTGCCCCATCAGCAATGGACAATTGCTCTTCAAGATTACTTAGTCTTACACCTGTGTTTGCTAACACAACCGTTTCGGGCACTACTTCTTTCACACGTCTTAATAGCTGTGCATCGGTTTGAGCTCCTGCTGTCAAGCCTGATACACATAAAGCATCTGGTTTGTTGTTAAAAACTGTTGACTTAGCAATGCTTTCGATATCCCGATCAGCCAAATATTTAGCAGCTTCTGGTACGATGTTAAATAACAGCTTTACATTTTCTGCACCAATGCTGTACTGATGTCTAATGGTTTCACCTACATTTGTATCCCATATTCCAAAGTCACTTGCATATACACCTGTGAAAATTTCCCTCACAAACTTCGCCCCTGTAGCGGCGGCCAAATCCAGTGATTTTTTTGCATCCCATAATACATTCACACCAAATGGTACTTTAATATCCGACATTAACTCCCCAATAATACGAGCCATCGCAGCAACAGTTTCCGTTTTCACATCTGTTAAATATGGCAAACTAAACTCATTTGAAAACATAACTGCATCCACGCCTCCCTCTTGCAGAGCCTGCAGATCTTTTCTTGCCATGTCTACAACATAATCCATACTCTTTTCCTTGTTAAAATAAGGATCTCCCGGCAGCGGCAATAAATGACACATTGCAATAATCGCCTTTTCAGTTCCAATCACATCTTTTAACCAAGTCATATTTATCCCTCCTAATATTATTTTATATATCTATTTAAATAAATTCATTTTGTATCTACGCAGAAGGAGCTTTGTCTTTACACGAACATACTAAACAGCAAAGCAGTTCCAAATGCGATAAATGAAAGCAATGTTTCGAGCACCGTCCATGTTTTAAATGTTTCTTTTACGGTTAATCCCAAGTATTCTTTTACCATCCAAAATCCAGCATCGTTCACGTGTGAAAACATAAGCGACCCTGCACCTGTCGCGATAACGAGCAATTCCAGGTTCACACCTGACATGTGCTGTACAATCGGTGCGACAATACCAGCAGCTGTTGTTAATGCGACCGTCGCTGAGCCCGTCGCGATTCGAATCAATCCGGCTACCATGAACGCTAAAACAAGTGGGGATAAGGATAAATGCTCAGACATTTGCGCAATAGACGTGCCCACACCGCTTTCGATAAGAATCTGTTTGAATCCACCACCGGCGCCAATAATTAAAATAATCGAACTAACCGGCAATAGACATTCTTCCGTTAACTTCTTGATCACATTTTTATCCATGCCTTGACGGATACCAAGGAAATAGAATGCCGCAAAGCAAGCGATAAGAAGCGCAATTACAGGGCTACCAATGAATACAAAAAATTTCGGCAATACACCAGGCAGTGACATATAAGGTGTAAGAACAGATACTATCATTAATAAGACAGGTAATAAGATAATGAAAAATGAAATTCCTGTGCCAGGCAATTTTTGTGATGCCGTGCTCACACGGATCAACTGCGGTTCCCCTTTAGGAATCACGCGTTTATGCACGAACTTCGCAAATAACGGTCCCGCGATGATGGCTGCAGGCAGCGAAATGATGAGAGAGTAAATAAGGACTTTTCCTATATTGGCATTATAAATACCTATCGCGGTCATCGCCCCCGGATGCGGCGGTACAAGACCATGTACAATGGATAATCCGGCAATTACAGGTAATGCGATTAATAAAATGTTTTGTTTCGTTGTTTTATGAATTGAGATTACTAGAGGTAATAAAATTACAATCCCTACGTCGAAAAATACCGGAATTCCAATAATAAACCCTGCGATCAGCATTGCCCAAGGCAATTTCTTTATCCCAAAGACGCGAATAAAAAATTCTGCCACTTGCATGCCGGCACCTGAATCTGACATCAGCTTTCCTAAAATTGTACCTAGCGCCAAGATTCCAACTAAATGTCCTAAAACATTTCCAACCCCTGTTTCATAGGCAACAGCGATTTTATCCATTGATAACCCAGACATAATCGCTAAGAACAAACTCGCAACGGTTAAACTAATAAACGCATGCCATTTCCACCAAGCTACTCCTAAGATAACAATCACAATTGCTAACAAAGTAATCATTAATAGGTATATATCCATACTCCATTCCCCTTCCCTTTGGATAGTAAGCGTTTTCAAACACTTGGCGAGAAAAGAGACTGCATCGCTTTCTCGCTATTTTTTATATATCGTAATTTACAACATAATGTTGCATTTCCGTGTTGTAATATCCTTCACTGTATTCAATCACATCCCCCGCTTCATCATAGGAATAACGTGATCGTTTTAATAAAGGTGTTCCTTTTTTTACATGTAGTCTGTCCTCTACATGGAAAGGGGCAACAGAAACAGCAAACCCATCTCGAAACCTTTCTAAAGAAATATCTTGTCCCTCAATCAAACCGTACAAGGATTGCACATGTAAATCCGATGGTTCAATCCCTTCCATTCGCCGCGCATCTAAATAATGCGTGTAATGAATATAGGGTACGCCGTCAAGGTGATAAAGACGTTCTATTCGGAGACAATGCTCTCCGAATAATTGATAAGGCTCTGTATCTTCTTGATTGCATATAACTTCTGCTTGCAACAACTGTTTTTGAATTTTATGCCCCTCTTCGACCAATACTTCTGTAAAACGTTTTCCTTTGGAAAGTTTTGAAGCAGACGTATTTCGAATGACTTTCGTCCCTTTGCCGCTCTTCGTTTCAAGAAACCCCTCTTGAACAAGCTCTTTGATCGCATTTCGGACAGTAATTTTGCTGACATTGAATTCGCTTTCTAATTGCGGCTCCGAAGGTATATTCGTATCAATAGGATAGATACCGTGTAAAATCCGATCTTTCAAGATATTCTTCACTTGCAAATATAAAGGTCCTTTTTTTCGAGTTACGTTCACTGTTACATTCACTACCTTTCTACATCGCCCACTGTTTCTGCCATCGCTCTGAATATTTCGTTTTCCGACGACATTGGGGTATCGCCTACAATCGTATGCGCAAGCATCCCTGACGCTGCAGCAAACGCGACTGTTTTCTCTGGTGAAAACCCTTCCATCTCACCATGTACGATCCCACTCGTATAGGCATCTCCTGCACCTATTCTATCATAGACAGAAAAGGTAATGGTATTTGAGAACGTGAATGTTTGATTCTTAAATATAAAGCCGTGCAAAGAATGGGTATTGTCGCCATTGATTGTTCGATGCGTGCCTGCTATAACAGATATCTCGTATTTTTGTGCAACTTTTGGAATAAGCTCCATAAGTTGCTCTATACGTGTTTCTCTCTCTGTTTGCATACCGAGGACAAACATCGCATCTTTTTCGTTCATCATAACGATATCGGCAAAATACAGCATTTCTTCATAATGCGGTTTTGCCTTTTCATATCCGTCTGCCCCCCAGAGTGACGGGCGGTAGTTACAGTCGAAGACAACCGTGCCGCCATTTTCTTTAACAGCCTTCGCAAAGGATTTCATGTGATGACGGACGGAGTCGTTCATCGCAAGTGTGATTCCGCAAAAATGAACAACATCGATATTCTTGGCAATTCCCTCAAAATCATATGATCCTTCACGGGCCGTATTGAAGCTGCTTTCCAGACGATTAGAATAGGTAACGCGGCTGGACCGCGCACCGAATCCATTTTCTAAGAAATACATACCAACATAATTCCCGCCGCGAGTAATAAACGATCGATCAATACCTAATTTTTGAAGATACGATACTGCCGCATCACCTACTGCATTGGCTGGTAATGTGGATACGAGGTATCCTATATGCCCAAAGCGCGCCAGAGCCGACGCTACATTCACTCCCGTGCCAGAGAAAGAATAGTTTAATGTACTAGCCTGTGACAAAAGTTCGTATCCAGGCACTTGCAAGCGCATCATAACCTCGCCAAAAGCCGCAAACCTTTTAACCATGGTGATCAACTAATTTCTTCATTATTTCAAGTAATTCACGTACATCATCTACATTTGTTTTTCCTGTTTCCTTGTCAATGATTGATGAATAGACATGAGGGATTACTTGCGGAACATTTGCTTCTAAAGCAATACGTAAGATTGCTGCGAAATTCTCTTTATCAATTCCGCCAGTCGGCTCTAACGCAAATCCTTCTTCGCCACATGCTTGTGCAACAGCACGGAACTCGTCTTCACGGCTTAATCCTTGCATCGGGAAGTATTTCAATGCATTCCCGCCCATATCGCGCACAAGTGCAATCGCAGTTTTAATTGGTACAATTGCATGTTCATCCTGCGCAGCGCTTACTGGGCCTGTTGAGATATTCACATAGCCTACGCGCCCTGTCGGCGACACTAAACTGTTAATCCAGCTATCTTTTTCACCAAGGTTAGCACGTGTTGCTCCAACAGCAGGAAATACTTGGTTAATATGGCTGCCTGGGTAGTGTTTCGCGATTTCTGCTACTACAGCGGCCTGGCGATTGTCACCAGCACCTAATCCAATCGATACTGCTTCATCAATTTCTTTTCCGTATTCTTTCATTGCTGCTACTGCTTCTTCTACCGTTGGATAATCTTTGGAGAGGACACCTACTAAAACATATCCTTCTGCCGCTTCAAATACCTCTTTCGCATTCTCTACGCTGCTTGCTAATACATTTAACGAGACACGATCTTTGTAAAAACGTTTTGTAATGTTTGACATCTTATTTTCCCCTCACTAATTCGCGTATTTTAGATTCAATGACATGGATATCATCACCTTGGAGCGGACGTGGATCAATATCGAAATAGCCTTGTCTCACACCGTAATCACGTGTGTAGATGGCAATTTCACCTTCGCGCAGTCCCTTCACGACATCTTTTGCCGTCGTATTTGTCCGCTCTGGATCAATTTGAATACGTGCGCGGAATATTGCCCGCCCTGCTTCATCCTGTACAACCGTCACATTGACACCTTCAATGTCCTTCAGCGGCATTAATACTTGCAATGTTTCTTTTTCTTGTTTGCTTTTGTCCTCTTTTACGCCATACTCATCAAGTGCTTGAAGCAGCCCGAACGTCGTTTCTTTGCCGACTTTCATACTTCTTCCGATACAATGCAGTTGCACTTTTAACCATTCAATATAGTTTCGCTTACCGCCGACGATCCCTGAAGTCGGGCCTTCAATAGCCTTTGAACCGCTGTAAATCGCAAGGTCCGAGTATTTCACATACTTTTGAATATCTTCTTCTGCCGCAGCATCGACGATGAGCGGAACGCCATTCCTCCTTGCGACTTCCCATGCTTCCTCAATAGAGATCATATTTTTTTGAACCGTATGGTGCGATTTCACATAAAGAATAGCTGCCGTATTTTCACAAATGGCCTCTTCGATATGCTCCGCTCTGCCTTCATTCGCATAGCCGACTTCAACAAGCTTACCGCCGCCCAAGTAGATCATCGTTTCAACCGGCGCCCCGTATTGTACGTTGTGACCTTTCAGCATAATTACTTGATTTTTCGCAATGACTTCTTGATGCAGGCGTTCACTCTTGCGGCGATTCCCTTGCGTCACAAGTGCCGCGACAGAAAGGGCGATACCGCTGGATGCCGAGTTTACGACAACTGCCGCCTCTGAACCTAGGATGCGTGCGATATGGTCACCTGCTTTATCGACCAAATCCGCAATCTCCACATAACTTTGTCCGCCCTGCTTCATCGCATCCATCACTGTATCCGTCGGGGCTGACACACCTAGAATACTCATTCGTCCGCTCGCGTTAATGACACGTTTAAGCCCATATTTAGCATTCAATGAACGTTCCATTTACAACCACTCCTTTTGCTTCTATCCTTCTCTCTGCTACACGCTTGTCCCCCTCAGAATCAATGAGTGTAATCGGATCATTTTGAACTGTAAATAGTGTTAAATTCGCAGTGTCCCCGATCTGTATCCGGCCAAGCTCCGGTTTTTCCAGCCAGCTTGCCGCATTCGTTGTGACCGCCGCAATAACATCCTCAAGTGAATATCCTAAGTAAAGGAATTTTGAGAGAACATTGGACATGCTGTATACCGGACCGTTCAATCTATTCTTACGGTAGATATCTGTGCTGATTGTATTTAAATCGATGTGATGCCGTTTCGCTGCTTCAGCAACCTTGAATGAAAAGCTTGCATTGCCGTGACCGACATCCAAATGCACACCGCGTTCAATTGCATCAATCAACACTTGAAGCGGCTTGCCTTCATCATCGAAAAGATTATTTTCTTTCCCGTTGAGGTAATGAGTAATGACATCCCTTTTTTCCAAGAGAGGTATTACTTCCTCAATATTTGGCGGTCCGGAACCGATGTGCACCATTAATGGCAACGATGTTTCATGAGAAAGCTCCCGTGCCACCCGCAAAGGTTCAACCCCGCTGTCACGAACGACACTCTTACTAATACGCGCCTTCAATCCGACAATGAGATCCCGATGTTTATTAACGGCCTGCAATACCTTGTCTTTATCTATCCAGTCCATATTGGATAATTCATCGATTCGTTTTAATCCAATTCGTGAAATGTTCAAAAATGCAAACAAGTTCGTTTTTGCCTGTTCCCTGCTCGCAGCCAAATCTGCAATCCGGTCCGCTCCGCAGCTTCCAGCATCAACAATCGTCGTTACGCCTTGTTTGACGCCAATTTCATCAATTTCATCGCCATATGGATCAAACTCAGGAAATGCATGGACATGTAAATCAATCCAGCCGCTCGATACGTATACATCTGAGTAGTCAAATATCTGCTGCCCACGTCCACTCCCAGCCTTTGTCACCTCGGCAATTTTTCCGTCTTCAACCACGATATCGATTTCTTCTTTATTTATGCGCTTTACATTGCGCAATACGAACCGCCCTTTCATTCATTTCACCTCTTCCGTAACTCCATTTAAATGCGCTTACATAACTAATTGCATCTGTATTTCTTTCTTACACATGTAGAATAACATAGAAAATCGATAAAGTAAACATAACGTTATAATGTTATGTTGTTAATATGTCCTAAGAAATCAAAAAAGTATAACTATCGTTGTTTTGTAATATTTCTGAAGCTTATTGTTCCTCAGGTCAGGGATTTTTCGCCCGCCTCCTTTAGATTCCCTATCACCAGAGACATCCTTTGTATATCTCGACACCCATAACGGACTTTCACCGTCTAATTGATGAATATGCCTGGCACATCAAAAAGCCAAGCGAGACTGAAGCTCACTTGGCAAATATGCTGCCTCCATAATATTGTCGGACAGAATCAGTGTTTTATAAAGAAAACTCGCCGATTGGCAAGCCCTGCCCTTGGGCGAAGACAGAGGCGTAGTTGCACTTATACTTTGTTCCTAAAATTTCTAACTACGTCGAATTGTCTTCCAGTTAGAAATTTATACTTTCTTAAAGTGTAAAGAAATGAACTCGTTCTATGTTTAAAACCTCTTTCACGCTGTCCCCACTCCAGTATTATTCTTGATCCTTTAAAACAAATGCTCCCCAGGGCTGAATATAATCAATGAGGAAATGCTCCTCCTCCACAACATCCCCAATATAGTTTTTCCGCTCATCTAATGGCATGTCTCGCAAAACAACCTGGAGCTCCCCTTTGTACTTACCAAAACTATTGTTTCCAATGAATAATCTCCCTTTTTGTTGCCTTATACTATTGTGGAAAGAGAAATCTTCGGCAGCATATTTTTTTCTTACCTCTACAGAACGAATCATATATTCGCTTATATCACCGCGTCGTACATGGATTTCTCGTAGTGCTATTTGTTTCTCTATATTAGATGCTTCCGGTTGAAGCTTTACTTTTAATTCCACCATTTCACGATTGAGGGAACCTAGTAATTTCAACTCTGCTTCACTTGCATATGCATTTCCAATAATTACATCATCAATTAGCTTTGTCGCCCATAGATGCTTCGCTTGTACATCAATTGGCAAGGAACGATGTTGTTCTAATGTACATAAACCATCATTAATATCCCAAGGGCCAAGATTTCCTTGACGAGAAGTGACAAACGCTGCCGTGCGGATTCCATGCTTTTTAAATCGTTTACTGCAGTCTATAAAAAAATTATATGGTAAGCCCGTATACCTTTGCGGATAAAAATTATGACATCCGAGCAGTTGTGTTTTATTCGCTTGATGAGTTAATATGTTCTCCAGATAGTCCACATCATTGCTCATATTTAATTCAATCTTGAGTCCATATGGATTATATGTCATTTTTGCCTCTTTTAAACCATCGAATCCAAGATCTAGCCGAATGCCGTCAGCATCCAAATAAGCAAAGAAGCTTAAGTCGTCATAGCTAATACCCAACTTTCCGAAGACATCTGGTGCGACATCCAAAATGACTTCCATCCTCAGTGATTTTGCATGGGCGATAATGTCCGTAAACTCTTCGATAATGATTTCTTTCGGTTTATTCACAGAGAGAAGACAGGTAAACACTCTTTCAAATCCGTATTGAGAAGCCAGCGTTAAATATTTCTTGTCTTTTTCGGGTGTTGAATGTTCTGGGTATATAGAAACACCTAATTTTCTTGACATTACCTCTTCTTCCTCTCATTCTGTTATAACTTTTTGCTGCGAGCCAAGCTCATTAAATAGTCTCGATATCTTGTTGAAACAAATACACCGCAAAATACAGTTGTTACAATAACTATAAAAACAAACTTGCTGCCGCTTAATACAAATATAACTAAGGACAAACTGATAACTAGAATAGAGATGCCGATAGATTTCCAGGGAGTTAACTTCTTCCCTAGGCCTGAACGTTCAAAAAGAATATGAGCTGCTATTAGAGCTAGCCCAGCACTTATCATTTCAATCATCTTAGGCTGCTTGTCCCCCTTCTTCTTCAGCTTTCATTTGTCGTCTTTCAAACATCTTAAAGAATGGATAGTAAATTACTAATGCAATAAGGAAATTTATAATTGAAAGTGCGCCAGCCGCAAAGGTCCAATTTGTGCTTATAATAGCTCCAATTGGCGCTAGCATGGTAAAAGGTAATTTTGCCATCATCATTGGAATAAACCCCGAAACTACTGCAAAATAAGAGATTGTTGTTGTGACTAATGGCGTAATAATAAATGGAATGGCAAGTATTGGATTCATAACGATAGGAGCACCAAAGATAATAGGCTCATTGATATTAAATAATCCTGGAACAAGGGATAATTTACCCAGTTCTTTTAAATATTTTACTTTTGAGAACATGAATAGAACGACAAGAGCTAAGGTTGATCCTGCTCCCCCAATCCATACAAACCATTGGAGAAATTGTTCTGTAAATAAATATGGCAAGTGATGGGCATCCCCAGTTCGTGCGAAAGTGTCCGCATTTTCTAAGATTGCCGTATCCCACATCGGACGTATAAGCGGATCTAAAATTGCCGGTCCATGAATACCAAGTGACCAGAAAAATACAATTAAGAAAACTGTTAATAATCCTCCCAACAGACTGTTGCCTACTAATACATTTTTAAGCGGGGAAATCAAGGTTGTAATAAAAGAGTTAATATTGAAGTTTAGCCCGTAACGAATCCCCCAAAAGACTAACACAACCGCAAAAGTAGGAATTAGGGCAGAAAACGATTTTGCAACTGCTGGCGGAACACTATCTGGCAGCCTAACAGTAATGTTGCGTTTGATTAAAAACCTATAAATTTCAACAGTGATTAAAGATGTAACAATAGCTCCGAATAAAGATCCGGCACTTAAGCTACTGATAGGCAGCCAACGTCCGGCTCCGATTACTCCTTCAACTGGCTGTGTAATCTGTACAGGTACTACACAGGAAATTAGGAATGCAAGAATGGATAAAAAACCAGCGTTTAATTGATCTAGTTTATACGATTCTGCTAATGCTGACCCTACCCCAAAGGCTGCATATAGCGACATGGCACCAACCGTAAAACGAAATGGAACATCAAGAGCAGCTTTATGCGGCGCTATCCATTCACTAAACGCTTCAACTGGGAAGTTTAGCAAGAGAACAAAAAACGATCCGACAATTGTTAAGGGCAGCGTTGACATAACACCATTTCGTACTGCTAATAAATGCCTTTGCGATCCAATCTTGTAAGTGATTGGAGCGACCTTATTCTCCAAAAAGCCAAATAACTTATTCATCTCCTCATCCTCCCCTCTTGTTCTCGTTATGCTTTGGAAACTAATGACTCTGCATGCTGCAGAATTGCTTCTCCGTTGCACATTCCATAGTGCATTTGATTGATGACTTCAACCGGCACATTGTGATACTTTCCTAACTCTTGAAATCTTGGCAGTGAAAAGCGGATTTGAGGACCAAGAAGCACTACATCACAATCTTTTATTTCTTCTTCCGCTCTGCCTTGGTCAACTGCTTTAATCATATATTCTTTCCCTTGGCTCTCAGCCGACGCTTGCATTTTTCTCACGATGATACTAGTAGACATTCCTGCTGCACAACATAATAAAATTTTCATGTCTTATCTCCCCCTATAGAAATAAAATTATAATTTAAACGTGACTGCTATGCTTCTTGATTTATCGATCTCTTGCTGTAACGTAATAGATTTTGTTAAACATGCATTATGACTGAATAAGCAGTTTATCTATTTTTTGATATAACGAAACAAATTCTTCTGCTAACTCTCTCATTGTAATCGCATTCATCAGATGATCTTGAGCATGAATTAGGATTAAACTAATCTCCGTTTTATTCTCGCCTGCTTCATCTTGAATAAGCTTAGTTTGTATTTGATGTGCAAGCCCTAATTCCTCTTTAGCCCTTTTAAGATTTGCTAGTGCTTCCTCCATGTTTGCATTCTTGGCAAGCCTTATAGCTTCTAATGATAAACTGCGTGCATTTCCACTATGCAAAATAATTTGAAAACTGATTGGCAAGTTTGTTTCCATATTAACCTCCTTATTTGTAAAAGCGCTTTCTTTTGATGGTTTTATTTTAGTTCAAAATTACCTTCTTCTAAATATAAAAAACTTCCGTTGGAAACGGAAGTCTTGGAATAGTATGATAATTCTTCTGTTACACTTTTCCATACATATACACTACGGACACGAATTGCGACTGTCTATTTTACATGCATCAATCTTTTAAACTCTTTTTGATTCACACAATTAATCATTTTATCTACTGTACTATTATTATCAAGAATGTTGTATAGGAAATCATATAAATATTGTAAGTCGCTCGTATTGTTTTCTTTTACGCTGAATAAACAAACCAATTGTACTGGTGTTCCTCCCCAATCAATCGGCTTAACCAAGGAACAAAATGCAACAAACGTCTCTTTGCTTATGTTTTTGATAGGATGAGGAATGGCTACAAGGTTGCCAAAGGCTGTAGAAGAGCATGCCTCGCGCTCTAAAACAGAGCTGCACAAAGTTTGGCTTGCTAAGTTTAACTCAACGATTTTGTCACTTAAAAATTGAATGACTTCCTCTCTCGAATCCATATGTTGCCGTAAAAATATGAGTTCATTCTTTACATGGCTGCTGATGTCTTCACTGTGCTGTTCATATAAATTTTTCCTAATTTTACTTACGTCATCTTTTCCTAGAATAGTGTTCACCTTTGTAACAGGTACAGGAAGATCGAAATCAATCGTAACAGTACTAATAATAAAATCAATATGCATCTCTAATACACAATCTTTTAATTCATAATAGCTGGTAACATCAACAACATCTAACAATCCCCCGAAATGCTCAATCAATTTGTATTTCAATAATTGAGCACTTCCCTTTCCTGTTGCACAAACGATTAAACAGCGTTTTTGTTTCCGGGTCTTTTTCAGCCTCTCGATGGCTGCACCTAAATGAATGGCTAAATACCCAGTTTCACTTTCTTCAATTTCTTTGTTTATCTTGCCACCAATCACACTAGCTGCGATTAAACCAGCTTCGAAGGCTAAGGGATAATGCGTTTTGATATCTTGAATAATAGGATTTCGTACATTTAACCCATATTTAATACGGTTTAATGCAACATATAAATGTGCCGCCATATTAAGCTTTAGCTCTTCGTCATGCTTTACATCTATATTCATCTCTTCGTAAACGGCTTGAATAATTTCTTGTATCATGTCGTTCACTGTTTTCTCTTTTGAACTCGCTTTGGAGGTTGGATAACTAGTCACTTTTGTCCCCAATAAACGAATGGTGATATAAATGCCTTCTAAATATGGGAAATGAATAGAAAATACCTTTTCCAACTCTGAGAGCATATTACGGGAAATCGCATATTCCCTTGTATGTTCAATGTCTTTTGTGTCTATATCTATTTCTTTCATTACACTGCCACTTCGAATTCTTTCAATAGAAATCAAAATATGCGCCAGCAAATTTTCAAATTCTTGATCGGATAATCCCATGCCTTTTTCCTTTAGAGAGCGCAGTACAATCTCTTTAACCATATCTATCTCAAAGGAGTTGAACAATTTCAACATATATTGTTCATTTTGCAGCATCGGTATGTGGATATCGCGATTAAAATAATACTCGGATATACAAGAACGAATGTAAAATTCATCACCCGTTACTCTCACACCGTAATTCGGACGTTTCTCTAGCATTAATTGATATTTCCCTAATAATTTCTTTACATCTTTCATTAAATTATTCACAGTAGATTTGCTAATATAAAGTTCTTCAGACAAGTCTTCTAACTTCATATAATTTGGTGAACTGAGTAATCTTCTTACTATATACATAACTCGTTCTTTCTGATCAGTGGGGACAACAGCATGATTTACGGTATTCTTTTGAAGGTATGTTTGTATAAATGAATAAAATGAACCCTCATCCATGATTTCAAGCTGATACCCATTTCCCCTAGATGACTGGATAACCGCACCGTGTTCACAAATGAGCGAATTTAACATTTTTATATCGCCTCGGATTGTACGTGAGGAAACATTCGCAAACTTTGAGAGATAATTTCCATTAATGACCGAATTTGTATTGAGAAATTCTTTTAATATAAAAATTGATCGAGGATGCAAATGAATCATTCATGATCCCTCCCTTTTTATCCATCTCCCTCATAAAAGGTTCTGATACAAATATGTTGTGAGAATGTAAAGACATGGTCCAGGCAATTTCTTTACATCGAGGAATCGAATGAGGGAATCTATCGCTTGCATGCCATTTCCGCCACTCCACTCCTAAAATGACAATTACATTGGTTGACAAGGTAACCATTAATAGATACATATCCAAACTTAATTCCCTTCTTCTCCTGTCAAGTAAACTTCTTCTCCTGTCAAGTAAACGTTTTTGAATTATAAGTGAGAAAAGGATGTAATATCTTTTTTACACATAGACAATATCATAGAAAGCCAATGAAGTAAATATAACATTATAATCTTTAAAAGAGATACAAACTATAGGTTTGATTGGCTCTGATGTGAATGGGTTGGGACATGGTAATGAAGCAATTAAACTTACCAAGCAATCGTCATGTAAGGAGATGGGTAAAGGCCTATCGTGAATCTGGTGTTCTAGGATTAGAGGATCAGCGTGGAAAATCTATACGTAATACAAAAAAGCAACCGAGTAAAAAAACAATGAACTTAGAGGCAGTAGTAAACTACGTACAAGCACAAAATGATGTATTAAAAAAGATATTGGCATTCAAAATTTCTTTGGCCATTTAAAATCAAAGCTGTTATATCTACAGTCATTTCAAACAAAAGAGATGGTACAGCGTGCCGTTAGGAATTATATTTATTTTTATAACGCAGAAAGAATTCAATTAAAGTTACACAGCCATTCCCCGATAGAGTACCGAAGAATGGCTGCATTATAGACACTATCTTTTTGCCGATGTCTACTTGACAGGGGGACGTTCACACTAACAACACCATCATTACTTTTTATTCCTGCTCGCAATATCAAGCCAAACTGCTAAAATTAAGATGCTTCCTTTTACGATATACTGCCAGAAGGATTCCATTCCCATTAAGGACATTCCGTTATCAAGAGATGTCATAACAAGCGCACCGATAATGGCTCCAAGGATTGTTCCTGTACCGCCCATAAGCGATGTTCCGCCAATTACACATGCAGCAACTGCATCCAATTCAAAGTTTTGTCCCGCTGTAATCGTTGCGGATGTTAGGCGCGCTGTTAGGATTAGAGCAGCCACAGCGGACAGTAAGCCTGTTAGGATAAAGAGAAGCATTGTACGGCTTTTAATATTAATACCTGACAGACGAGCTGCCTCAGGGTTTCCGCCGAGTGCATAAATATGGCGGCCAAATGTCGTTTTGGTTGAAATAAAGCTGAAGATTAATGCGATAAGAATAACAAAGATGATTGGAAATGGTGTTCCTTTATAGCTGTTCATCACATATACGAATGCAATAATAAGAAGGCTATAGAACACAAGCTTTGCTGTATCTAAACCGAACGGCGCAACTTCAAATCCATATTGCTGACGGGATTTGCGTCTTCTAAACATTGAAATAGCCAATGCTCCAATTACGATTACCGCTAAAATCATTCCGAATGCATTTGTGAAATACGCGTTTCCAATCGCTATAAAGTTTGGATCAGAAATTGAAATCGTTGTTGATTTTGTAATAGCCATTAATAAACCACGGAATATCATCATACCGCCAAGTGTTACGATAAAGGCAGGAATTGCACGATATGCGACAAGCCACCCCTGCAATAAACCAATGAGAATGCCAGCTACAAGTGTACCTACAATTGCAACAACTGTCGGCAATCCCATCCAGCTACTTAAAATAGCAGCAACACCGCCTGTTAAACCTACGATAGAGCCGACAGATAGGTCAATATGACCAGCTACGATAACGAGTACCATACCAATTGCTAAGATGGAGGTTACCGACATTTGTGTAAATAGGTTCGATAGGTTACGCGCAGTTAAAAATGTATCATTTAAGAATGAGAATAAAATCCAGATCCCTACTAACGCAATAATCATCGTATAAGCACGAACATCAAATTTTCCAAAGATGTTTTTTGGACTCCGCTGCTTGATGGTCTCTTTTTGAGAAATCACTGCTTTTGCTTCCATTTTTATTTCCCTCCTGTTGCTGCCTGCATAATATTTTCCTGATTTGCTTCCTCACGCTTTAGCTCTTTTACGAATTTCCCCTCATTCATAACAAGAATACGATCGCTCATACCAAGAACCTCTGGAAGCTCAGAAGAAATCATGATGATTGCAACCCCGTCTTCTACAAGCCGATTCATTAAGTTATAAATCTCATATTTTGCTCCAACATCAATTCCGCGTGTTGGTTCATCTAAAATCAAAATTTTCGGCTTTGCCATCAGCCATTTTGCTAATACAACCTTCTGCTGATTTCCGCCTGAAAGAGATCCTACTCTTGTTTCAAGTGATGCTGTCTTCGTCTTCAGCTCTTTCGCATATTTTGCACTCCACTTAATTTCTTCATTGTTATTCATCACACCAAACTTGCTGATTGTAGGCAAACTCGCTAGTGTTGTATTTGTTTTGACATCCATCCCAAGCACAAGACCAAGCCGCTTCCGATCCTCTGTTACAAGAGCCAAGCCTGCTTGAATCGCAGAGCGAACGGAGTTAATTTTCACCTTTTGGCCCTCGATACACACTTCACCTTCTGCTTTTCCTTCATATGCGCCAAACAAACTCATCACAAGCTCAGACCGACCTGCACCCATTAATCCAGCGATACCAAGAATTTCTCCCTTGCGCAGCTTAAAATTAATATTTTCATTCACCTTCATGCCCGGCTTATCCTTATTCCAGACGGTATAGTTCTTCACCTCAAGCACAACTTCCTTTGGTGTATGCTTTACATACGGATAACGCTCTGTTAATTCGCGTCCTACCATCAAAGCGATAACGCGGTCCTCATTTGCCTCTTCCCGGTCTAGAGTAGCGATAGATTGGCCATCCCGTAAAATGGTAATAGAATCTGATAAGAAAAACACCTCAGGCATTTTATGGGAAATATAAATACAAGCAACGCCTTTTTTCCGCAAGTCCTGCAGCAAATTCATTAAAATTTCCACTTCACTCTCCGTTAGCGCTGCCGTCGGTTCATCCAAGATTAAAATTCTTGTATTCTTAGATAATGCTTTTGCAATTTCTACTAGCTGCTGTTGACCGATACCAAGAGAATGAACTTTCGTTTCCGGGTGAACATCGAGTCCGACAGCTTGCAGCCATTTTCTCGTTTCAGCATACAGCTGATCCCATTGAATGGAGCCGAACCGCTTCGGTTCTCTGCCTAGAAATATATTTTCTCCCACTGTCATATCCTTCACGAGCGCCAGCTCCTGATGAATAATGGAGATACCTGCTTGCTCTGCATCTGTAATATTACGGAAATTCATTGTCTTGCCATCGATACGGATTTCACCGCTGTATGTCCCTGCTGGATATAAACCGCTGAGCACCTTCATTAAGGTAGATTTACCTGCTCCATTTTCTCCGCACAGCGAATGAATTTCTCCTTTTTTGACTTTAAAACTTACATTATCTAAGGCTTTTACGCCGGGAAACTCTTTTGTAATGCTCATCATCTCTAAAGCGTACATTATTCCAACCCCCTTACTCTGTAAGGAATGAATTGGACATTCTGTCCAATTCACTTCCTCTTTACTAGAATTATTGTTTTGGCCATTGATCTTTCGGAACGTTTTTAAATACATCCTCAAGCTTTTTGAAGCCATCTTTAATAACTGTCGACATGATGTTTTCTTTCGTAACCGCAACTGGATCAAGCAACACAGCTGGAACATCAATTTTTCCGTTCTCTACCTTTTGATCCGCCTTCACCTGTTCTCCTTTTGCTACGTTTACAGCCATTTCTGCTGCTGTCGTTGCGATTTTATCAATTGGCTTGTACACTGTCATCGTTTGTATACCTTCCGCAATACGCTGCAAGCCTGCTAAGTCTGCATCTTGACCAGACACCGGAATCTTACCGGCTAAGCCTTGTGCCGTTAATGCTTGGATTGCACCGCCTGCAGTTCCATCATTTGCTGCTACAACAGCTTGGATATTGTTTTTATTAGCTGTTAACGCATTCTCCATGTTTTTCAAGGCTTCCTCTGGCTTCCAATCTTTAGAATACTGATCATATACGATTTTGATATCGCCTTTATCAACGAGCGGCTTTAAGACATTCATTGCCCCTTCACGGAATAGCTTTGCATTGTTATCAGTATCTGCTCCTCCAATATAGGCGTAGTTGCCTTTCGGAGCCTTGTCTACAATCGCCTGCGCTTGCATTTCTCCTACACGTACATTGTCAAAGGAAACGTAGTAATCTACATCCGAATTTTTAATTAAACGGTCATAGGAAATCACTTTAATCCCTTCTCTATGAGCCTTTTCTACGATCGCTGCAGAAGCTTCGGCATTATGAGGTACCACTACAAGAACATCAACACCTTGAGAAATCAACTGCTCTGCTTGGCTCAGCTGCATGGCATCATCCCCGTTAGCTGATAGCGTTTTCACTTCTGCACCAAGGTCCTTTGCTTTTTTCTCAAATAATGCTTTGTCTGTTAGCCAACGTTCCTCTTTCAGGGTATCTAGTGAAAAACCGATTACAACTTTATCGTCTTTTTTCTTTTCATTGTTCTCTGCCTTCTGTTCATTGCCAGATGATACAACTCCACAAGCGGCAACCGTAGAAGCTAATGCAACTGCTAAAGCACCTTTAGATACAACGTTGAACCATTTATTCATATGCTTAAGTCCCCCTATTTCTCTATTATGATCACGCTTACATACATAGATTATCATGGGGAATACTCCCTCTGTTTTCACTTTTTCTTCACTTATTTATGCATTATCTTCATTAATTTAACCTATCGAAAACGGTTACAAATAATTTCTACTGAAAACTAGCATTTTTTTATCTTTTACTTAAAATAGTCCAGAATTCAGCCCCTTCTCCCAGAAAATACCGCCTGCGCCAAATTCACTTCCAACTCGAAATCTACTCTTTTTTAAATAGAAATAGAAAAATACCGTTACAAATCGCAACGGCATTCCACATTGAATCTATGTTTATACTATACCTGTTAGAAAAGGAATTTCTTTCACAGTTTGTTAAAGCAAAAGCTTTTGACGATATTCCTTTGGAGCTTCGTTCGTACATTTTTTAAATACCCGGCTAAAATAATTTGGATCATGATAGCCAATCTGAAAGCAAATCTCTTTTAAGCTTAATGCTTCATTTCTCATCAATTGCTTTGCTTTTTCAATGCGCATATTCATTACATAATCGCTGAATGTTTCTCCCGTTTGCTTTTTAAAAAGCTTACTGAAATATACAGAATTTAAATTTACATGCTCAGCTACCTGTTCAAGGGAAATATCCTCTGTATATTTGTCCTTAATATAATTCTTGGCCAGCATGAGCAAATGTCCTGCCCTTTTCTCCCGCTCATTCTTCATCTTAGAAATAATATTTATAACATATTGCTCACTCGCTACTCGCAGCATTGATAGATCATCTATATCAGGGAAGGAAATAGGCTCCAGCTGCAGATGGGAATGCTGCATGAATTGTGAAATATAACCAAACAGAGAAAGAAGCTGAGCGCGAATACGCTTTGCGTCACTCTTCGTTATCTCTATAAGCTTTTCATATATAGTCCGAAGCTGCAACATAGCTGCCTGCTCATCCATGATACTAATTGCATTGCATAGCTGCCGCCCTTGCTCCTCTGAAATGCTTCTTTTCATCTCTTTACGAAATGGCTGCACAGGTACAGCTTCTGTACATTGCTTGCTCGCTGCCAATGC
The DNA here is from genome assembly GCF_038440375.1 of Bacillus sp. OTU530. Classification (NCBI taxonomy): domain Bacteria; kingdom Bacillati; phylum Bacillota; class Bacilli; order Caryophanales; family Bacillaceae; genus Bacillus; species Bacillus sp. OTU530. The sequence continues at coordinate 190,626 of NZ_JASATP010000002.1, read as the reverse complement.
CTCCTCATACGACTGCCGCCAGCCCGCGGCTCCTTTATGTACTGGACCAATTCCAATACAGACGGTTTGTCCTGTTTGCTGCTTTATATATTCACGCAACTTCCCTGCATCATGCAAAAAAGCTGCTTGCTGCACATCTCGTTCCCGCTCTAGGACAACAGGAAAGAAAACTGCCATATGCTGCTGAATAACTGGGCTGACTAAGCAATTTTGCTGTGACTTTACATAATGCTTCGCACACTCATATACGCGTCTTTGCTCCTTTTCATCCTTCACATCTGGAAATGATATCACAACTGCGCTGCCAAATTGCATCTCTATAGCAAGCATTCGTGACAGTGTGAGTACATCCAGCTCTTGAACCGTTTCTAGCATCAGCATTAACGTGCATTCATTCTCTGTAAGAGGCCGAAGATGAGAAACTTGTTCAATAAGCTCAAGCTCCTGTGTTCGCTTGCTGCGGTCTGTAACAATTTCATTCGTAAGCCGCTGGAGCAATGCAACAATCTGCTCCCGTTTTGCCGGCTTTAAAAGATAATCGCTCACTCCTAAGGAGAGCGCTTCCTTTGCATAAGTAAAATAATCATACGCTGTTACAATTACAATCTTTGTATCCGGGAGCTTTTTTTGAATCACAGAAACTGCCTCAAGACCCTGAATGCCTGGCATTTTAATATCCATAAAAATAATATCGGGCTGGTGTTTATCTGCCTTTTCAATTGCAACTCTTCCGTTCTCTGCATGATAGATGGTAAATTGCTCAGGCATTGCCCTTTGCACCATAAGCTCAAGACCTTCTCTCTCTAGCGGTTCATCATCAGCGATTAGTAATTGATACATACTTTCCCCTGCCCCCCTTGTTTGATTGGAAGCTTTAAAATAATACTTGTTCCTTCGTCCTGCTTACTGATAATATCCACAATCTCCTCCTTTTCATAAAAGAGGCGTAAGCGCTTAAATACATTTGTCGTCCCAAGTCCAGTGGAACGTCTCTTTGTCGGGAAAACCGTTGAAGCTGTCAACAGTGCCTCTTTTGTTTCTTTAGTCATCCCAGCACCATTGTCAAAAATAGAGACAAATACAAAGTTATCTATCTCCTTAACAGAAAGCTCTATAATTGCTCCCGCTTCCATTCCCTCAATACCATGTACAAATGCATTTTCTAAAAGCGGCTGAAGAGTTAAACACGGAATGGCCTGTTCTAAGCACGATTCGTTAATATCCAATCTAAACTGGACTCGATCCCGGAATCGCGCTTTTTGAATCGCAAAATATTCCTCAGCATGCTTGATTTCATCCCGAAGCGTCACCGGTTCATCCAGCTTCCTTAGATTATAGCGCAGCAAATTGGACGTAGAAACCGTCAAGTCGCTCGTCTGCTCAGCCCCTTCAATATATGCCAGCTTTGAAATTACATTTAATGTATTAAATAAAAAGTGTGGATTGATCTGGCTTTGCAGCGCCTTTAACTCAAGCTCTTTTACAAGGCGCTCTTTTTCCAGAATTTCCATATTCTTACCCATCAATGTTCGGAGATTCTCTAGCATTTCATGAAACATATTTCCTAAAATACTAAACTCGTCCTTCGCTTGGAATACTGGTACAGCTATATCTAGGTTCCCTTTGCCAATCTGCTTTGCAATATACACAAGACGCTGGATAGGAATGACAATGCTTCGTGAGAGCCAGATTGCAAATACGATACTAAGCGCCGTTGTAAGAATAAATAGTATCCCGCCTAATTGGTTCATAGATCGTGTATTAGCCATAATCTTCTTAAAAATCGGCTGGTAGTTGCTTAGTTCTAAATCAACAAGATTTTGACTATCCTCCCGAATGAAAGAAGCAATTTTTTCAACTTCCTTGTATTGTTCCACATAGCCCGCAAAATCCTGCTCAAGTAATTTTTTTGTAGTAGCAGTCTCCAGCTCTAAAAATGATGAGATGAGATGACTGTAATTTTCTAAAATAAGCTCCTCATTTCCTCCGCGATTTTGTTTCTCTAATGATGCCTGAAGAGCCTGCAGCTTTCCTTTATGCCGAAGGAATGAGCTATAGGAATTTGTATCCTGATTCGCAATATAGCCGCTTAATAAACGGAGATTTTCCTGTGTCTCCATTGAAATTTGCTTGTATAGAAAAACCCTGTCAATCATGACATTATAGCTTTCTTGAACCTTTTTCCCGCTCTGAAAAACAAAAAATGAAACCAAATTAATTAAAATAACGAGAATTGGGATAAAAATAAATAATTTTGTGCGAATATTCAATTCGTTTCCTCCAGATGTACATTATTTTTCGTAATCACCTCAGTCGGAGTAAAATGTTCCACTTTCATCGCCTTCCCCTGTAAATGCTGGCGCAGAATTTTGATAGATTGAAAGCCCATATCAAAGGGTTTTTGTACAATGGTTGCTTGAATATGCCCATTTGAAATAGCTTGCAGAGTTTCCTCTACATCATCAAAGCCAAATATTTGCACATTATTTCTGCGCATATTAGTTGTTGCATTTAAAATACCGATTGCATCTAAAGCACTCATGCCGACCATAATTGACATGTCAGGATGCTTCTTCAGCATGCTTTCTCCCTGCAAAACGGCTTGGATTTGAGAAATATTCGACGACATTACCTCGACAACCTTCATCTGTGGATGCTTCTGAATGACAGATAGGAAGCCGTTAAATCGTAGTTTTTGACTTGTTGATGTTTCACTGCCAATCATTACGCCAATTTCACCTTCGCCCCCGGTCATTTCCGCTACCACTTCTCCTAATTTCTCACCAGCTGTATAATTGTCGGTTCCGACATAGGCAACCCGCTCACTCTTTGGCGAATCTGTATCAATCGTGACGACAGGAATATTCTCGTTAACAGCTTTATTAATAATTGGGGCAAACATCTGTTCATCAAGGCTTTGTACAACAATCCCGTCTACCTTAGATACAATTGCCTTTTCAAATAATTTCATTTGTTCTTCAACACTTGTCTGCAACGGGGCAATATACTCTACCTGCACATTGTACGTATGGGCTGCTTTCCTCGCTCCTTGTTCAATGCTTCTCCAATATGGATTATCCAATTCCTGGGCAATAAGAATAAAATGAGCCGTTTTTCCCTTTGCCTTTTGCGTCGTTTTCAAACTTTCTACGGCATTTTCAATATTGTTCGTATTTGCTGCAAAGCGAATAAGTACGTACATAAAAAGAACAAACAACACTATTAAACTAGCCGTCCACCTTTTGTTTCCCATATGTCCCTCCAATCCGTATTATATATAGTACAGATTAAGGGAAGCGTTTTCAATACCTTGCTGGATAAAATATAGCAAAGCAACTTAGGACAGTCTTTCTTTACTTGTCTAAGGAAACATATTGTATTAAGAAAAGCGGACAAGGCCCGCCTTTTATGGCAGCGTAGGGGTGGGCCGAAGTAAAAGGCGCTTTTTTCCTTTTGCAGAGGTTCAGCCCGGAGTCTGCCATTTTGGACCTTGGGAGCTAGACATCACCCCGAAAAGTTATACTTTCTGGTTACAATGTAAAAAACCTGAGTCCTGTACAATGCAGGATTCAGGTTTTTGTATAACATCGCAGCTCATATCTAGAAGAATACCGATACAAATACGGATTGCAGGGTTATAAGTATTCACAGTTATCACGATTCGCCTTTGTCTAACTTCTCAATCTCGTTTAAAAGCTGACGCGTTCGTTTCGCATTGCCTTCCGCAAAATTTTGCAGCCGCTCCTTCAGCTCTTCATCTGCATGAAGTCGCTCTGCTGTAATTAAATAGGTACGCATCATTTCATTTTCCATTTCAAGCGAATGCTCCAGAATATCCATTAACTGTTTTCCAGACATGGAATCTCCAGGCTTTTCCTGCCTGTCATAATCAAACTGGTGCGAGTCCATAAAATAATCTCCTCTCCTATCACTATCCACCAAGAATTGTTACCTATTCTCCCTCTTTTCATACGCTTACACTTTATTTCTAAATGTAAAATTAAATCCTGGATGGAAATTTATACTTTCCTACAGTGCAAAAATAAAACGGGAGGTTTCTCCCGTTTTACTCGCTAATCCACGTCAATCCTATCGTTCCTTGTCCCGTATGGGTGCCAGCCACCGGACTGAACATCGTCGTCGTAAATTTAACATGAGGATAAATTTGTTCCAGTTCCCGCTTCCATACCATTGCTTTTTCCGGATCATTACCGTGAATAATGCTTGCTTCTTTAATGTGCGAAGCATCAGCGTCCAAAATCTCATACAACCGAGCCTTTGCCTTTGAGTCGGTACGAATTTTATCAAACAGTACAGCTTTTCCTTCATCGAACTTAATTAACAATCGCAGCTTAATTAAGTTTCCAATGAACGCCTGTGTTGTAGAAACTCGTCCGCCCTTATGAAGCTGTTCAAGGCTGCCGGGAATCATGTACAATCGTCCTTTATCAGGAAGCGTCTGAAGATAGGATACAATTTCCTCATACGTTCTTCTCTGCTGCTCAAGCTCTATCCCCTTTTGCACCATCTTCCCTAATGCATACGAACCAATTTTTGAATCGATAATCTCAATAGGGAGACCAACCATTGCCGCTGCACTCACTGACGTTTGATACGTTCCGGTAAGAGCACTTGACGCGTGAATGGCAATCACGTATTCGTACTCCCCTTTTAACTTCTCGTATAAGCTTACAAACTCGCCGATAGCCGGCTGAGACGTTTTCGGTAATTCCTTAGACTCTTCCAACCGTTTGTAAAATGCCTCTGCTGTAATATCTACATCTTCCTTGAATGATTCACTCCCAAATATAATTTCAAGCGGCACAACATATATATGATGCTGTGCGATATATTGCTTCGAAAGCGTCGCAGTGCTGTCTGTAACCCAGGCAATTTTCCTTTGTTTCGTCATTCAAGTATTCTCCCTATGTCCTTTTCTCTAATAAAGAAAACTCGCCGATTGGCGAGCCCTGCCCTTGGGCGAAGACAGAGGCGTAGTTGCACTTATAACTTTATTCCTAAAATTTCTCACTACGTCGAATTGTCTCCCAGCTAGAAATTTATACATTCTTAAAGTACAAGTATTACGATTCTATCTCTTAGTTTTATGTGCTGTAGGCGAAGGCATTCTTTGCCCACTTAGCCTTGTACATATAACTCTCTAGAAACATCTGCTAAAAGAGAGTTCTCCTCTTCTGAAGCGTACAAATACAGTTCATGCATCGCCCGTGTGCACACTGTATAAAACAGCTTCCGATCTTCGGTACAGTATTGCGAAGCGTCATACACAATGACCGCATCAAACTCCACGCCCTTAGCCAAATAAGACGGAATAACAAGCACCCCTGGCTCAAAGGAGGCACTCTCCTTCCGAATGAGGCGAAGCTGAAGGTCGTCTCGCATCGCATTGTACGCCTCCATGCTTTCTGAAGCTGTTTTGCAAATAACAGCGATTGTCTCATGCCCGGCTGCTTGCAAACTTCGAACACGTTCTATAATACGCTGTGCTAACTGTTCCTTCAAAACGTTTGTAACAGAAGGCTTTTCCCCTTCACGGTTAAATGGCTCAATATTCTCTCCACCGGAAATCAGCTGACTTGTAAATTCAATAATTGGCCTTGTTGAACGGTAGCTGCGTGTCAATATAATTGTTTCGGTCTGCTTAGGACCATATAGCTCTTCAGCCGCCATAAAGCCGTTATCAGCAGCATGCGCATGAATTGCCTGATTCAAATCTCCCAGCACCGTCATACGCGCAAGCGGAAACAGCTTCTTTAAAAAAGCAAACTGAAACGGTGAATAGTCCTGCGCTTCATCTACAAACACATGGCGTACGGACGTATTGCGCTGAAAGCCTTCAAGCTGTTCTTTTAAATACAAGTACGGTGTTGCATCTTCATAAAACAGCTCGGCCGCATCTACCTTTTCAACGGTTTGCTTACACATATCCGCCCACTGCTCCGGCAAATCCATTTGAAATTGCTCGGCAGCCCCCGGTGCGAACAGTTGCTTATATACGGCAACAGCATCTAAAAATTGGAGACGCTTCACAAACCGGCGCAGCGGCTTAAACTTCTCCTGCACAACAACCGTTGCTAACAACCGCTCTTCCCTCTTAAAATCATCAAAGGTATGCTCAGAATATTCTTTCTGTTTTTGCAATCTGCGATAAGCACGGACATAAATATCATTGTCCAAAAACTGCATTTCCTCTTCGACCCATGGCTTTTTCCGCTCCGAACGCTCCAAACGTCTTAATTCGGTTTTCAGCCATTCTGCAACAAGCTGCATCCGATTTGGAATGGATAGACTTGCATCTAAGCTATAAAATCGCTCATGAATTTGCGCTGCGGAAATCAGAACCTCTTCCCGAAATATCATATCCCTAAAGATCAATCCCTCTTCATGTAAAGCCTCTACATACTGCTCAATTAACCGCATAAAATGCATCGTTGCTTTATAGCGAATACTTACCATGCGCACAGGATAGCCCGGATCACCCTTGGAACTAAGGGCATATTCCATTTGTGTAAATGGATCCTCTAAATCAAAATGCTTACCAAGCTGCCGCTCCAAATATTCCTGAAAGGTCGCCTGCTGCATATTTTCTTCCCCAAGCTCCGGCAAAACTGTTGCCACGTAGCTATTAAACATGGAGTTTGGTGAAAACAACACAATCTGATCCGCGTTTAGCCCGCCACGATATCGATAGAGCAAATAAGCGACTCGCTGCAAAGCAGCCGAAGTTTTTCCGCTCCCTGCTGCTCCCTGCACAACCAACAAACGGCTTGTGTCGTTGCGGATAATCCGATTTTGTTCCTTCTGGATCGTTGCTACAATGCTTTTCATTTGTGTGTTCGCTTGCTTCCCCAATACCTCACGCAGCATTTCATCACCAATGGTAATGCCAGTATCGAACATACTCTCAATATGGCTATTACGGATGACAAACTGGCGCTTTCTCTTCATTTCTCCTGTAATCGTACCGCCAGGCGCCTCATATTGTGCTGGACCAATTCCGTAATCATAATATAAGCTTGAAATCGGTGCTCGCCAATCATAAACGAGAAATTGCTCCGTCTCCTCGTCATAAAACGAACCGACTCCTAAATAAATCCTTTCTTCCTCTTCTCCGTCTTCTATAAAATCAATCCGCCCAAAGTAGGGGGAAGACTGTAATCTTTTTAATATTTTCAGTTGTTCATTTCCATGACGGTGACTCCGTTCCCTCTCAGCTAATAATTCAACTTGCTGCTTTAAGCTCGTGAAGGTTTCCGCAGCTTCAACCGCATCATCAAAATTTACAGTTACATCCTCCCAAAAGTTTTGGCGAATTCCTACAACTTCTGATTTTACCGCTCCCGCTTGCTGCTCTAGGGCGGCGCTTTTTAATTTCATTTTTGCGACGACTTCATCAACGCGTTGTTGCTCCTGCTCTAAATCTCTCATAGACATCCGCCACTCCTTTTATCAAACTAAATCCCCTTATGGAAATTTATGTATAACGGTTTTTTCTATCCTATTGCTATTCTCTTTCATCCTAGCTAAGGATGCAACTTATATTATGACACAGACACGCAAAATCCATCGGCGTTCCTGTCTTGAATTTTTTCTTTTCCTAATATATAACTGCTGCATGCCCAAAATTCCTCCCTTCTGGAAATTTATCCTTTCTTACGGCGCAAAGAAAAAGGTATAACAAAAGCAGCATATAGCGCTATTGTTATACCTATAATGAGTTTCTTATATGGTGAAAAAAGCATAGCATTCAAAGATGCTGTTGAGAATGTCTATACGATTGATATACCTGTTTTAGATCACTCAATGTCATTTCATACAAATGAACATTGGACTTCTTATAAATCCCAGCTTCCAGCAATCTTTCAATGTAAAATCGCTTTTGCCGTTCTACGGCTTTTCTGAGTAAATTTGACATGCCGCATGCCCCTTTCTGAAAAGCTTATTGATTTTGCAATGTCCGCAGTAGATCGAAGGCTTTGTTTCCCGCTAACGTCATCAACTCTTCGAGCATCTCATCTCTCAACAAATCCAGCTCAATAATTTTTCTGGCCAGTTGCATAGATTCCTCTAAATTTGTCACGTTGCCCCCCTCCTTTCTCCTGCTTTCATGTGCTGATTACACTTTGCTGTATATTATTTTGCCTTTATTTTATTGTATGAAATTTCCAAGTATTTTCCTCAAAAACCGTAAGAAAACCTTACAGTGTTTTGAATTTTTTTCCATTACATGTAAGAAAATATAACAAGAATGTCAGAAAATATAACAAACATGTCGCATAATTCGCAAAAAAAGCGTATAGTAATAAATATGGGAAAGAAAGTGTAACACAAAAAGGGGAGAACTGTGTTGGCGCTCAAAGAAGAGTCCTATAAAGACAAGAAGGTTATTACCATTGGAACAGTCAGTGAAATTACAGGATTATCCGAACGTCAGATTCGATACTACGAAGAAAGAAAACTCATTTTCCCGGAGCGTACGCAGAAAGGTACAAGAAAGTACTCCTTCAACGATATAGAGCAGTTGATGGAAATTGTGGAGAAAATGGAGGAAGGCGTGCAGACGTACGAAATTCGAAAAGAGATGCTGCGAAAGGAAAAACAACTGAACGAGAAAACTGTTCGTGAACAAATGATTCGCGGACAGCTAAATGCACAATTTGGTATTCAAAAGCCACGATAATTGTATGAAAAACATCCGGAAAGCTTTCCTATAGAGTTCAGATAAACAAAAAACACGAATAACCGGAGCAAATGGCACAAAACATTCATATCGCACCTATGATAGGATTTTGTACTTGGTCAGTTTATTTACCGCACATACCCTTTCGCCTGCCAAAACGGCTGCACCACCTACCTTCATTCACGCACCTTCTTTTGTACACAAGTATCGTATGTTGCCAATCATATGAAAAAAGGCTGCTCTTAGGCAGCCTTTTTTCATATCGAGAACTTGTTAGAGTACCGTCTCGTTTCATCATCCGGTACTATCATTCAATTTATCAAATTCACCTCTTGCGCTATGTAAATGCTTAAATACCTCAAGCTGCTGCTCGGGAGATAATTCCTTGACACTTGTATCATCAAATCCTAAAACAATAGATAACAGATCTGTTAAATAGCGATTGTCCACAAACTCATTGGGCATATTTTATACCTCCCTGTGCAAAGTCTTTCTACATAGAGTTTCCACTCTTATGTATTTTTATACGAATCAAAGCAACCGAAAAGCAAATACTTTCCTAGCAAACTTACGACACCGTCCAGGACCAAGACGGTGCCTCATGAATCGTTGCTTATTTTACCTGTTAAATACGCACTTCATTCTATAGCCAGCTGCAGAAAGAATTCCTTAGCTCCCCGTGTACGGGCTACCATAGCCTCCTCCCGTGTACGGGCTGCCATAGCCTCCTCCCGTGTACGGGCTGCCATAGCCTCCTCCCATATATGGACTGCCGTAGCCTCCTCCCGTATATGGACTGCCATAGCCTCCTCCCGTGTATGGGCCGCCATAGCCTCCTCCCGTATATGGACTGCCATAGCCTCCTCCCGTATATGAGCATCCACAGCCTCCCCCCATATATGGACTGCCGTAGCCTCCTCCCATATATGGACCCATAGCTAAATATGGAGATCCTCCAAATGGTACCTGTCGTGGAAACATTCCTATTTCCTCCCTTTTCATTATTTTACCTATCACCTTTACCATATGCGTCTTAAAGCCAACAGGAATAGGTGTTTATCTTCCTGACAACAAATATTGAAATAGATCATATAACGCCCGTTATAAGCAACCAAACAACCAACAACGGGCTATCCTTTCGTACAAAGAAAGGATAGCCCGTTTGTCCGCTATTAAGAAATCCTTGATTCTACTACTTTTTCTACCTGTTGCGGAGTGAATTCATTTTCCATTTTTGCAACTACAACAGTTGCCACACCGTTTCCGATTAAGTTTGTAATAGCACGCGCTTCAGACATAAAGCGATCCACTCCCAACAGAAGTGCCATACCCTCTACCGGAATTACCGGGAATGCGGCAAGCGTCGCAGCCAACGTAACAAATCCAGAACCCGTTACTCCTGCAGCACCCTTTGACGTAAGCATTAAAATACCGAGCAATGTGATTTGATCCCAAATGCTTAAATCAATACCATAAGCTTGCGCGATAAAGATTGCAGCCATGGACAAGTAAATAGATGTTCCATCAAGGTTGAAGGAATAACCCGTTGGCACTACAAGACCAACAACAGATTTAGAGCAGCCGTATTGGTTTAATCGGTCCATTAAACGAGGTAACGCAGATTCAGAGGAGGAAGTACCTAATACTAGGAAAATCTCATCTTTAATAAATTTAATGAATGATAGAATGTTAAAGCCATAGAATCTTGCAATTGCACCTAATATAAACACGATAAAGAAGAACATCGTTAAGTAAACAGAGCCCATTAGTTTGCCAAGAGAAAACAAAGAACCAAGGCCAAAATTTCCAATTGTATAAGACATCGCACCAAACGCCGCAATCGGAGAAAGCTTCATAATCATATTTACAATTCCGAAAAAGCCATGACTCAATTTATCGAACAGTTGAATAACAGGCTTTGACTGCTCTCCCATAGCCGCAAGCGCAACCCCGAATAACACAGCAAAAAATAGAATAGGAAGCAACTCACCCTTTGCCATCGCGCTCACGATATTATCAGGAATAATACCCATGAGAAAGTCTACTAAACCATGACTTGTTTCTGCTGCTTGCTTTGTAAATTGAGAAACATCTCCCTCTATGTTGCTCGTATTAATGCCCTCACCAGGCTTCACAAGATTTACAATAAGGAGTCCAATCGCCAAAGCAAACGTTGTCACAATTTCAAAGTATAACAACGCCTTACCGCCAATACGTCCTACCTTTTTTACATCTCCCATGCTTGCAATACCAATGACAATTGTAAAGAATACAATCGGAGCAATAACCATTTTAATGAGTTTAATAAAAATATCAGCTAACACCTTCAACTCTGCTCCGAACGCAGGGAAGAAGTGACCCACGCAAATACCAATAATAATTGCTAGAATTACTTGAACAGTCAGATTTTTCAATTTAGACATCGTCCAGCCTCCTTTTAATTTTTGAAAACGCTTTATTTCCTGTACCCAACTATAATAGAAGTTCACAAGTCCGACAATTTTATGGTTTTTTAGTTCTTATTGTTCTTTTTGGTCTCACAAAATAACTAGGTTATAATAAAAGAAAGTTCCGTTATGACTACCAGGAAGGTGATACACTTTGCATTGTATAAGGAGAGTTCTTTTCTATCCCATCATAACAGCCGCCTTTCTATTGTCTGGATGCAGCTCCCCTCGCGCTGTGGACTATGATCAAGTAAGCGATCAAGAAAGGCTCATTATTCGCTTCCCGTATGTAACGGGGGAAAATACTCCTAAAGGATTAGCAGCGAAGAAATTTAAAGAGCTTGTAGAGAAGCGGAGTAATGGAAAAATCGAGGTGCAGGTCTTTCCAAATTCCAGTCTATACTCTGACTACAAAGAAATTGAACAGCTGCAAAAGGGAAATGTTCAGATGATTGCGCCACATACAGCCAAATTTTCAGAAATCCTTCCAGAAGCACAGCTGCTAGACTTACCATACTTATTTAACAACCATGAGGAAGTTGATGAATTGGCAGAGGGGCCAGTCGGCGCAGAAATAAGCCGGCTTCTTGAAAAAAAAGGCTTTAAGCTGCTTGCTGTTTGGAATAATGGCTTTAAACAGCTGACAAACAACCAAAAACCAATTCAAACGCCTGAAGATCTCTTTGGACTGGTCTTTCGTATCGCACATAGCGAAGTAATTAAAGAGCAGTTCGAGCTTGCTGGCGCCAAAAGCATTGTTCTGCCATTTGATGAATTGTACGGAGCATTAGAAGCTGGAAAAGTGCAGGGAGAAGAAAATACTGTTTCAAACATTAATAACAAACGGCTCTACACTCATCAAGAATATATGACTAAAAGCGACCATGGCTATTTAGGATACTTTGTTATTACAACAAACCAGTTTTGGAGCAGTCTTCCGAAAGATACAAAAACGATGCTTGAGGAAACAATAGACGAGGTAACAGAATGGGAAAGACAAACAGCTGCAAAGATGGAGGAGGAGCAATACTTACAGCTGAAACAGCAAGAGGATCTTTCTATTTATGAGTTAAGTCCTAAAGAAAAGACGGAGTGGAGGAACACCTTTCATTCTACATACCAATGGTTTACAAACAAAATTGATAATAAAGTGATTGAAGAATATGTAAAAACAAAATAACCATAGTTTCTCGTATAGACAATAAATCATTTAAAGAAAACTCGCCGATTGGCGAGCCCTGCTCTTGGGCGAAGACAGAGGCGTAGTTGCACTTATACTTTATTCCTAAAATTTCTCGCCACGTCGAATGATCTCCCAGCTAGAAATTTATACTTTCTTAAAGTGTAAGAAAGGCGGACAAAGCCCGCCTTTTACGGCAGTACAGGGGCCGGAGTACTTCAACCTAGAATGTATCCATTTTTACAAGAAAGAAAAAAAGCTTCACAGAAAAGCAAGATGCAGCCCGCCTTTTCTATGAAGCTTTTTTCGTAATAGAAGAGCTGCCAATTGTAGCTGTTTCACATTATAAAGGAGAATAGCGATTAATAGGTCGTCCAATCGTTCCATATTGAACTTCCAATTTTATTTTTTTCGTTTTCTCCAGATAATCTAAATATCTTCGCGCTGTCACTCGCGCCAGCCCAACCCCCTCAGCAACCTCTTCAGCCGACAATGCTTTCTTCTGATTTAATAAAAACAGCAAAATTTGTTTCATTGTAACTGCATTTAACCCCTTTGGAAGAGGCTCTTCGGATAATTGCAACTCTCTCTGCTGCGGCTTGACCTTAGTATTCGCCAAATAATCAATCTCTTCTTGGTTTAGCTCGTTCTTTGCCAGCTTGAGACGGAGCGCCTTATAATTATCAAGTGCACTCTTGAAGCGGTCAAAGCGAAACGGCTTCACAATATAATCAATAGCTCCGTACCGAAATACACTTTGCACTGTTTCTGAATCACGAGCTGCGGTCACCAAAATCACATCAACAGGTTGGTTTTGCTTACGCAGTTCTACCAATACATCCATACCATTCAAATCAGGCAAAAAATGATCAAGAATAACAAGATGGGGCTGCTTTGCAGCAATCGCCGCTAAAGCCTCTATACCAGATTGCGCTGCACCTACAATTTCAAATCCACCGGTAGCTTCCACAAACTGCTTGTTCACCTCCATAACCATCGGATCATCATCCACAATCATTACCCTGATGTTTTCCTGCAACTCCCTTGCCCCTTTCCTATTTCGGAATAATAACCGTGAAAATGGTTCCCAGATTTACTTCTGTCTCCAAATCGATTCTCCCACCCACATTTTCTACATACCTATGAATCAGAGCAAGCCCAATTCCCCGATTTTTACTTCCCTTTGTCGTAAATCCTTGCTTATATATTTGATCTCGTATCTGTTTCGGAATACCTTGTCCATTATCCTTTATCTCAATTCTTAATTCATCCGCCAAATCACGAATGGCACACTCTATTTTCCGTCTCTCTAAGGCCTGGCCTTGAAGTGCCTCCATCGCATTTTCTAATAAGTTTCCGATTACCGTAACCAAAATACCAACATCCCATTTCTGCGGGATGTCCTTCAAACAGCTGCCGCGGTCGATATGGAGCTGAATGCCCAGCTCCTTCGCCCGGCTTACCTTTGCGAGCAACAAACCAGAAATGCTATAGTCACATATGTTATTAGTTAAAAAGGATGCCAGCTCCTCCTGCTCATGTACACTATCGAACACGTAACTAAGCGCTTGTTCTGATTTTCCTAATTGAATAAGCCCAGCAATTGCATGCAGCTTATTTCGATGCTCATGATTCTGTACACGAAGCGCCTCAATAAATTGCTTAACCCCTGTCAACTCCTCGGCCAAATTGAACATTTCTGTTTTATCTCGAAACGTTGCTGCCGCTCCTACAATTTTCCCCTTCACCCGTATCGGCAGAATACTAACCAGTATGCGAGCGTTACCAACAATGCGATCCTCATTATATTGCGGAGTTCCCGTTTGCATCACTGTTGTTAACCCGCTGTCTGGGATAACATCAAACACTCCTTTTCCAACAACAGGTTCTGCCAAGCCAAGAATGCGGCAAGCCTCTGGATTCGCTATTGTAATACGATATTGACTGTCAATCGCTATAACCCCATCACCAATTGATTGAAAAACAGCAACCCGCTCCTCAAGCAAGCGGGCAATCTCAGCCGGCTCCATATTAAACATTTGCTTTTTAATATTGTAAGCAAGCAATACTGCCCCTATCAATCCAACAATGAGAGCAATAAAAAAAGGAATCTGCAAATCACTGCGATATTCTAAAAGCAGCTGCTTATACGTCGGTGTTACAATTCCTACAACAACAACCCCGACTTGTTTGCTTTCCTTCATCACTGGCACAAACGCCCTGATAGAAGGCCCCTTACTGCCATAGGCACGGGAAATATACACATGCTCAGCTAAGGAAGGGCCTTCATCTCCTCCCATAAATACTGTCCCAATCTTCGATGAGATAGGGTGAGAATAGCGAATACGATTCATATCATAGACGACAATATATTCCACATCTGTTGCAAGACGAATTTTTTCAGCAACCGGCTGAATGCTCTTAGCCCCATCAGGCTGCCCAACATTATTAATAATTGGCTCCAGCTCCGCAACCGATCGGGCAATAGACAATGCACGCTGTCCTTGTTCATCTTCCGTTGCTGACAATACCTTTTCTACGAGCATTCCACCGCTAATAGCACTTGATAAAAATACAAGGCAAAATACAAGAATCCCAATTTTCATGCGCAAATTGGACGTAAACAGTTTCTTCATCTATAATTTCCTCAATGTTTGTAGTTGGACTGCAAAGAAAATACAACAAGCTTAGTATAGCATTTCATAAGATTGGTTTGCATACAAATCGGGAGGCTCGCTTAGTCGAATCACTATCTCACTTGTAGAAAGAAAACCCAATCAGCATCTATCTGGGAATGTATCGCTAAAGTAGAAACGAGAGATTATTTTGCCCAATTCCTCTAGTAGCATTATACTATGTAAAAAGACTGTAGGATGAAGGGAGAAACACAATGAGCCGATATGCCGTTTGCAGAGTTGAAAAAGATGGTTATTTCATTTATTCATATGCTGAAACCTTTGAGGAAGCCATTCAAAAGGCAGAGGAATGCAGTATGAGAAGCGGTGATTCCTATATTGCGATTTCAGAAGAAAAATTAAAACAACGAGAGATGAAATAATGTAAGCCTGCTGATGAACAGAGGAGACATATTTAGCTGCAAGTCTAGTTACGTATGTACGCGCGCCTGCCATTCATGTGTTTTGTAAGGACGTCAGCCGATTATACTGCTCAAGGGTGCCTCTAAAAAGAAACATAAACCTTTGTATGTGAACTACCACGAACCTAAAGGTATCGTGGTTTTACGCCCACAAATATAAAAACCTTATTTTCTCTGATTGTTGATTTATAGATTTAAGGCAAAGCAGCTGTTGATTGCCTAATCATCAATTCAGGAGAAAGGAGTAACCGTTCTTTATAAGGTTTAGATGTTTGCATTTCTTTCGTTAATAAATCAATAACCTTTGCTCCCATCTCTTTCACCGGTTGGGCAACTGTCGTTAACATTGGAGAAGTTGTCGTCGAAAGTACCGTATTATCAAACCCAACAACAGATACATCCTCAGGAATATTGAATCCCATTTCCTTAGCAGCCTGTATAACCCCAGCCGCCAACAAGTCATTACAAGCAAAAATAGCAGTCGGCCTTTCTTGCAAGGAAAGAAGTTGCCGGGCACCTTCATATCCCTTTTGAATCATAGCTTCTGTTTTTATTATATAACCATCCAATATAGGCAACTCAGCTTCTTCCATAGCATCTCTAAATGCCTCTAGGCGCGGTATATTACTCCGAACATTTTCAACAATAATAGCAATTCTCTTATGACCTAAGGATAGCAAATATGAAGTAGCTAAGTATCCTCCTTTATAGTCATCAACCGTTACAGTATCTATAGATAATTTTGGGATCTCTGAAGCGATTAAGGCAATCGGAATTCCTTTTTCCAGCAGACCTTCAAGCAAGTCAGTGCTTCGAAAAGCTGAAGCTACAACAATGCCATCTATTCTTTGGCTAGTTAAAAGTGATAGATATTCTTTTTCCTTTTCTGCATCATTATCTGTATTACACATCATAACATTAAATCCCAACTCACGACTGCGATCTTCAATGCTTCTTGCAACCTCAGCATAAAACGGATTTGAGATATCAGGAACCAGCAAACCAATCATCTTTGTTTTTTTCCCTCTTAGAGAAGCTGCGGCTACATCAGGATGATAATTGAGTTTATTCATTGCTTGGAACACTTTTTTCCTAGTTTGTTCACTAATGCTTCCCGTATTATGTATCACTTTTGAAACAGTGGAAATGGAAACCCCAGCTTCTTGAGCGACACTATGAATGGTCGGTTTCACAACAGTAGCTCCTCCTTTCTTTACTAGCTTTCATTTATATAACATTAACATAGTAACATGAAAACGCTTCATGCTATTATAACATGTAAAATTCAATATCGAATATCAAGACTATTGTTTAATATTATGTATATCTTCATGATACATAAGTACAACAAAGATATCTTAATATAACAAACTCAAATATAACCCACTCTTGCTCCTCTCCCTCCTTCTATACTGCTATTTTATAAAAGGAGAAGTATGTTCCGATTTTACACTTACTCCAATATTAGGTCTCCCTTCTAAACAAAAAAACTAAGAGAAAGTATGTACAGGAGCAGGATACCCACTAAAGAAAACTCGCCGATTGGCAAGCCCTGCCCTTGGGCGAAGACAGAGGCGTAGTTGCACTTATACTGTATTCCTAAAATTCCCTACTACGCCGAATGAACTTCTAGCTGGGAATTTATACTTTCTTACAGTGAGAAAAAGACAGCCTTGATATACAAGGCTGCCTCACATTCGTTATTGATAGTCTCTACAGCATACAGCACCCTTTTCAGAGAAGTGCGTACGACTTTTTAATAAAGTCTGATAGTACTACATTCGGTAACATGACCTAAGGTAGAACAATGGAGGTGTTCTCAAGTCGCTTAACCCATCAATCAAATCAGCAAATTTTGAATCAACACTCCATTTCGTAATAGGGTGATGTACTTCGACAGCCCTATGTAAACTGCATACTTACAATTTATTTTTCTAGTCATAAGCGCTTACAATTATTTTTCTTATTGGACCTTCATCATTGATTTATTTGTGTTGCCCTGATCATATTGTGAACGGAAATGCTCCTCTATATCTTCAAGTGTGCGTCCATTTGTTTCTGGCATCCATTTGTAAACGAAGCCAATTCCCAATATACCAAGAACGACGAAAATAAAGAATGTAGTAGATAGACCTACAGAGCTTAGCAGTATTGGAAAAGTAAAACCAATAATAAAGTTTACAATCCATAGGAAAAATACACTAATACCAGCCCCAAGACCCCTTAGTCTTTGCGGGAAGATTTCTGCAATGACTAACCATGTTACCGGTCCAACACACGCCTGCATAAAGGCAAGGAATAACACCGTTAAAGAAAGCACAACATACGGAAGGGCAGCCGATCCTTCAAGTACCTTTGAAAATATTGCAATAAGTAAAAGTGCTGTTGTGGTTCCAGACAAACCAATAATCAGCATGGGACGACGATTTACCTTACCAACCATCCAAATCCCAAATACTACTGCAATCACTGAAACGAGCCCATTCGCAATGTTAGCAATTAAAGCCGCCTTCGTACCAAAGCCAGACTCTTCAAGAATTTGCGTTCCATAATACATAATGGAGTTAACACCTGTAATTTGATTTACCATGGCAACCCCAATGCCAATTAACAAAACGCGGCGCATCCATGGTGCGGCAAAGTCTTTGATAGATGCCTTTTCAAGCTCTGAATCCTTTTGTAATGCTGCTTCAATTTCATTAAATTCAGTTTGTGCTCGTTTCTCGTCACGTATTTGTTTCAGAACACGCAACGCCTCATTCTTTTTCCCTTTTGCAGCTAGCCATCTTGGGCTCTCTGGAACAACAAGCATACTTACAAATAGCGCTAAAGCCGGAATTGCACAAATAAAAAGCATGTATCGCCAAACATGTCCAGTATCAGCCATTGTAACACCAAGAATAGCGTTGAAAACGTAGGCTAATAATTGCCCGCCAACAATCATAAATTCATTCATCGTCACCATTCGGCCGCGTTGCTCATGGGGTGCCATTTCTGCTAAAAAGGCCGGTACCATCGATGATGCCCCGCCAACAGCGAGCCCTAGTAAAAACCGGAAGACAACCATGATTGAAACATTAGGCGCAAATGTAGTTCCAAGTGATGCTAACAGGAATAAAAACGAAAGATTAAGGATCATTTTCCGACGACCATAGCGGTCTGCTAGTTTACCGCACGCTAACGCACCAAATGCAGCTCCTAATAGAAGCGAGCTCGTAACAAGACCTTCTGTAACTGGTGTTAGATGAAGCTGATCAGGCCTTTCCATAAAAGGTAAAGCTCCGTTGATAACCCCAGTATCATATCCAAAAAGAAGCCCGCCAAAGGTCGCAGAAATCATAATAAGCTGCAAAAAGCTTTTATAATTTCTTGGGTTCTTCCTCCCTTGATTGCTCATGCATGATCACCCTCATTTGCTGTATTGTGCCAACCTCTAATTCATACACTGCTTCTCGTTTTACTTTACTTTTAACAATCTATAAGTCCAACTTAAACATCTGATATATCACTAACTCTGCCACTTAATGAATACTTGAACTGACCTGCTTTAAATATGTGGAAACATTAAAATGGACTTATATAGTCATCAAATAACGAGTAGCGTGCCCTCCAATTAAATAGATAACGGTTTTGTTTTATAAGGAGATTGAACCGAAATCAGTTCTCCTGTTTCAAATGACTCTTTGCAAGCATAGCCAAGGGCTGTAGATAATACCCCGTCTTCCACAGTGACACTTGGTTGTCTGTTCTCCCTGATGCAAGAAATAAATTCTTCTGCCTCGCTCAAATACGCCTGTTCAAATCGTTCTAAAAATCCGTCTGAGCATTCTTTCACGACCCCATTATCATCAAATACGGATACCATATTTTTGTCTGGGGTTGTCCCAATTCTTAATGTACCTTTCGTGCCGATAATCTCAGTTTCAATATGATATCCATGAGCACAGTTACGTCCAGCTACAAAAATTCCCATTTTATTGTTTTCAAATTTCACCAATGCCGCTCCTGTTTCGGCATCGTTTAACTGTGCAATTTCTGGATAAGCATAAGCACCGCCAATCGCCCATACCTGTTTGGCTTCTGCATTTAGATACCATCTAGCTAAATCCAGGTCATGGATGGCCATATCCAAGAACAAACCACCACTGTAATTGTTTTTCGCAAACTGCATAAATCCATTGATAGCTTTTGCCGGATCAAGTCCGTAGCAACGAACCAAAACCGGATCTCCGATTTTCCCTTGCTCAATTTTCTTTTTCGTATATACATATGATCTGTCATATCTTCGCATGAAACCAATCATAAATACCTTGTCTGGGTGATTATTAACTACCTCTTGAACACGTACTGCTTCTTCCAAATATAATCCAAGCGGTTTTTCACTGAATACATGAAAACCAGCATGTAAGGCCTTTTCAATTTGTTCACAATGAAATCCAGATGGAGAAGCAATAAATATAGCATCTAACTCCTTATTCTTCAGCATTTCATCATAATCAGTATAGGCATATTTAACATCCCACTCTTTTTGGACTTGTTCGACTTCATCTTGAATAACACTGCAAACAGCTAATAATTCACAGTTCGGGATACGGAACGCCAAATTTTCTGCATGCTGTCTCCCTAATCGACCTAATCCAACAATACCAACCTTTACCTTCCCCATCATATCTCTCCACCTTTTCATATTTTATAAATTTTGTTGAAGCTGCACCTGAATACCGATTTCTGTATTAATAGTAAAATCAATACAGATTAAGCGCTTACTTTTAAAACTGTAATAAGTTTTAAAAACAATTTCGATTAACTTCTCTTATGAGTTTTAATTAATAAAACCAATAGCGTCTTACATTGAAAATGCTGTTAAGACAAAAATAATGAGAATTACATATCATAATCTTTTGTTTTTATCTTAACTAGAAAAACCTACCTTTCATAAGTTTTAAGGAAAACGTTTTCTTTAATTGTTTTTAATTATAAGATAGTTTTTGATAGAGGTCAATATTGTTTTTTCTAAAAGAGAAGTGATATTGGCGAGTTTTTATAGAATATTCCATGTGAAAGATGGATAAATAGGCTAAATATTTACTAAAATGTCCTATAGAGCTTATTAATTTGATTTATTCTTCATAAAAAAGTATATTTCATTAAGGTTTCAAGGAAAACGATTTCTCAAAAGATTAGAGTAGCCCAAGATCAAAAACAGCCCCGATCCATTTGCCGAGGCTGCTTCCTTTCCGAGCAAGTAGGGATGTGAGAAATCCTGTTCTGCTTGCTTTGGGTGATTGATGATTCTATTGAGTTGCTTGACTCTGTGTGCTTTCTTGGTTCTGTTGCTTTTCCTGGGTTTGGGGTTGCTGCTCTTGTGTCGGCTTACCGGTATTACCAGTAGTGTTGCCAGTATTACCAATAGTATTGCCAGTATTACCAGTAGTATTACTGTTTCCATTATTCCCCTGCTGCGTTCCACTATCCTGCTTTTGTTCTTCGTTCTGCTTCTCGTTCTGCTTCTCGTTTTCCTTCTCTTGTTTTTGCTCTTGTTTTTGCTCTTCTTTTTCTTGCTTTTCTTCTTCTTTCTCTTGTTGCTTCTCTTCCTGTTCTTGAGCCTTATCTTCTGTTTCCTGCTTTTCTGTTTCCTGCTTTTCTGTTTCCTGCTTCTCTTCCTGCTCTACTTGTACACTCTGATTTTTTTTCTTATACTTGCTGCCAAGTAATGAGAGATCGAATGTTTTATCAGGAAGCACAGATTGGGATTTGGAAATAATCTCTTTAAAGATAACTGCAGACGTCGATCCACTAGATGAGGAAAGATAATGTGATGCGTCCGTTTTATCATATCCAAGCCAAACGGCACCTGCAATCTCCGGTGTATATCCGACGAACCAATGATCCTTTGCCCCATCGAGCCCTTGTATTGGCAATTGTGTCGTTCCTGTTTTACCTGCAATATCCCTTCCGCTTATCGCAGCTTTTCTTCCAGTTCCTTCCTGCACAACACCTTTAAGCATGTAGGTTATTTTTTGTGCAGTGACGGCATCCATAATCCTCTTCGATTTTTTCTTCCATTTTCCAATTGTTTCTCCATCCGCATTTTTAATTTCCTTAATTGCGTGGGCCTCTACCATCACACCATTATTTGCGAATGCAGCAAAAGCTTGTGCCATTTTAAGCGGAGAGGTACCCTCATGCATGCCGCCTAATGCAATAGCAGGGGTTTCGTCTTCTTTCTCTAGTGGAATGCCAAAGCTGCGTACAGAATCTAAGCCTTTCTCTAAGCCGATCTTTTGTAATAACCAAACAGCTGGGACATTGTAGGACTCAATGACAGCCTTATACATAGTTACTTCCCCACGGAAGCGTTTATCGTAGTTTAGCGGTGTATATCCGCTAATATTAAGCGGCCTATCTTGTAGTTCATCGAATATGTCATATCCATTCTCCAACGCAGGCGTATAAACAGCCAACGGCTTCATCGAAGAGCCAGGCTGCCGTTTTAACTGTGTTGCACGATTAAACTGTCTAAATGTATGCTCTCCTCTTCCTCCGATTAGCGCCTGAATCCCCCCTGTTGAAGGATTTACAAACACCGCGCTACTTTGTACGAGCTGATCAGATGGGCTGTTCGGGAACAGGCGATTATTTGCATATGTCTTTTCCGTCGCTTCCTGCATCGTTGGATTGAGCTCTGTATAAATGCTGTAACCTCCAGCTAAAATCTCATTTGCGTTTAAACCGTACTTCTCACTGGCTTCTTCAATAATATGATCAACATAATGAGGATATTTTCCATCATAGTCATCAGTCGCTTTTTTGCTTTTTAACACAATTTTCTGCGCCTTTGCTTGGTTCACTTCACTTTGAGTAATATATCCTTCCTTTTGCATTAAAGAAAGGACAACATTTCTTCTCTCCATCGACTTTTCAAAATTCTTAACAGGCGATAACACAGAAGGTGCTTTAATTAGTCCAGCCAGGATAGCAGATTCGCTCAATGTTAGGTCTTTGGCATTTTTACCGAAGTACGTTTCAGCAGCTCTCTCAATTCCCCATGCTCCTTCTCCAAAATAAATTTGATTTAAGTAGCGAACAATGATTTCATCCTTTGAGTACGTACGTTCAATTTTCTTTGTCAGAACGAGCTCCTTCAATTTCCGTGTATATGTCCTATCCTGAGTGAGGAACACATTTTTTGCTAACTGCTGTGTAATCGTACTCCCGCCCGCTACAACCTCTCCGCTTTTTACGTTCTCAACAAACGCCCGGGCAATCCCCACATAATTAATTCCATGATGCTTATAAAATCGTTGATCCTCCGTTGCAATAACGGCATGAATCACATTCTTTGGGATTTCGTCTAATCCAACCCCTTTAATATCGGAGGCAGCAATTGTGCTGGCAATCTTACCATTTTGATCATAAATAATAGTCGGCTGCGGCGCTGGATCCTCTAGTTTACTTACATCGCTTGCTAGAACAGCAATATTAAAAACGAGAAACATGCAAGCAATTAATGCTGCTGTTGCCGTCGTAATTTTAAAAATAAGACCTTTAGAACGCCACGGCATTCCTATACGCCTCGCCGACTTTTGCTGTTGCTTTTGCTGCTGCCTTCTCTCCATTCTCCCCATACTTCAAACCACCTTTGGCATAATTTCTCAAGTTTTATAAATTACATAGCTTTTATTTTTTAACAAACCAGACATTTCGTCAATAGGAAACGTATATCTTCTATATTTAATTGTTTTGTTATTTCTACTATAAATATTCAAAATGACCCTTAATAGAGGGACAAAAAATGAAGCGAATGAAAAATTTTATAAACCCGTTAGCAACAAGAAAATGCGCTGTTTTTATAATAAGGTGATTAAAACAAGCCGTCTGACAAGCAGACAGTTTGCGGAATATAAACACAATCAACATCCAGCCATAGAAGAAAATGGATGGATAGATACATACCGCCCGCTTTTATTTTAATCTTTCATTTCTGGAGATTTGACGTAAAGCCCGATTCGAACGATGGAAATATGAGGCGTTATGCTGACCTCTAGTTCGGGAAATTCCTCATTCCACTGTTTTTTAAAGCGTTCTTTCCATAGCTTCGGGTAGGTGCGATACAAGGAATTTCCAAACCCAAATATATCAGAATGAAACTGTTTCTGTGTCTTATAAAGAGCCGATTGCATCCTTTTTTTCACGGCCATCTCTAGCAGATTTTGAACGTATTGCAATACTTTTGGATTGCCTAGATCTAAACTTGAACCATTTTCAAAAAGCTCAACTTCTGCATGAACATTCACTTTCATCTTTACTTTGCCTTGCTCAAGGATTGGCTTCACCTTTGTCTTTCCTGTTAGTAACTGGGTACCGATTTTTCCCCCTCCTTTTTCCTTTGGTACCGTGACTGTAATATTTGATTTCTCCACCTCATTGCGAAACCATAGTACCCCCCGTGTATCCCCCTCATCAATCCACCCTACCAATTTATCTTGACGAAAAACAGCCGTTCCGCTGATGGCAGGATTTAGCCCCGCATTCTTCCTTCCCTTTTCTGCAGGTCTTATTGCCACTTGAGCCGCAGCAGGGGAAATCCCTTCTGTCGTAAGCATATCAATAAAGTCCTTTTGCATGATCCTTAGTCCTACCCCCGCTTTCAATTCCTCCCTAATAGCCTCTGAAGTGTATCGCTCAATGTTGGGAGCTGGTTTTAAAATGCGTGCAGCTTCTCCCTTGGAGAACAAAATAAAACCGCGCAGACGTGCTTCCCTTCCCCTCGCAAAGAAACTTAAGAGTGGAAAAACACCATCCTTTGCCGCCCTTTCTCCAATGATTATGTTTCGGCTATGAGAAAAGAAAATGCGGCGAGGAAATTTTTCTTGCAGTTTCCGAGAGGCATCCATCACGTTTTCTCCCGTCTCCGAAATCAGCAGAGTTGTTTCCATTTCTCCTCCAGAACCACCGGCCCCAACAGGGCCAAGCTTCTTTGGAATTGCCACTTGAAGCGCGATGCGGATTTTTCCATCACGCATCTTATCGATAGCTGTGGCAGTTACAATCGCGATATCATTAATCTCCACCCGGCTCCAACAGCCAGCTAGCGCGAGTATCATAACGCAACAGATAACGAGGATGCCTAGTTTTCTCATAACGTTCCCCTTTCCTAGCCATAGCTTTTCTAACTTTTTCGCTGAGGTGAACGCGGACGCAATGAATGACTCATCCGTTTTCGATTCTTTTTCCCGGTTTGATCAGAACGATCCACCATTCCCCACCAAGGAACACGCACATAAATATCCTTCAAACTCGTAAGATTCAAAGGTGCCACTGGAGACAAATAAGGCACACCGAAAGAACGAAGTCGTGCCATATGGATTAAAAGAATTAAAATTGCCACTAAGATACCATATAAACCTAATGTTGCCGCGCAAATCATCATGGGAAATCGAAGCAGCCGAATGGCGATTCCTTGACTAAAAACAGGGAAAATAAAGGATGATATACCAGTAATAGAAACAACAATTACCATCGTAGCAGATACAATTCCGGCCTGTACTGCCGCCTGCCCAATAACTAGAGCCCCCACAATACTCACCGCCTGCCCAACAGTCCTTGGCAGACGTACACCAGCTTCCCGCAATCCTTCGAAGGAAATCTCCATAATTAAAGCTTCTACAAAGGCTGGAAAAGGAACGGTTTCCCTTCCAGAAGCAACACTAAGCAATAAGGTAGTCGGAAGCATTTCTGGATGATAGGTCGTTATCGCAATATAAAGGGAGGGTAAAAGTAAAGCAATTCCTATCATACAGAAGCGGAGCCATCGGATTACCGTCGAAACCATAAAATGCTGGTAATAGTCCTCACTTGATTGCAGCATTTCATAAAAAGTAATCGGCACAATCAGCGCAAACGGTGTATTGTCAATGAGTATCCCTATCTTTCCTTCCAATAAATTAGCTGCCACCTTGTCTGGACGCTCAGTATTGTTCACCTGGGGGAAAACAGAAAAGGGATTATCCCCAATAAGTTCCTCAATATAGCCGCTTTCTAAAATTGCATCAATATCAATTCGTCTTAACCTTTCTCGCACCTCTGCTACGAGAGATGGCTCCACAACCCCGTCCAGATAGGTAATAACGATATTCGTATTTGATAATCGCCCTACCTTTATAGCTTCCATTTTGAGCTGAGAGGTTTTTAATCTTCTGCGAAGCAGACTCGTGTTGGTTCTCAAGTTTTCTGTAAAACCTTCCCTAGGACCACGAATTACCGCTTCCGTCGCTGGCTCTTCAACAGATCTCATGTCCCATCCTTTGGCGCTAATAAAAAGAGCTTGCTTTACTCCATCTAATAATAAAACGGTATCCCCGTCCAAAATATGCTCTACTGCTTCCTGAATGGTCTCCCCTATACTAACTTGCGAGACATGAATAACTTGCTCCTGCAGAAAGGCTTCCATATCCCTTAATGGAATGTCCGCGGAGAGAATTACCTCTTTTCCAACTTTTAGTAAAGGTTTTATCACATCAGAATCAATTATTTCTGTATCTACCATGCCATCTAAGCAAATAAGTACTCCCTTTTGGATCCCGCCTAACTGAAACTCATAAAAAACAATATCGGAGAACCGATCAAAAACCCCTTTCAACTGGTTTATATCATTATGGAAAAGACCTGTTAGCCGAGCATCTTTTGAAGCATCCCGCTGGGGACATAACAGTGGCTCATGATTTTGCTTCGATTGTAGGTCTCTCTTTTTCAACCAACCCAGTATTTTCATTCCCACAACTCCCCTTCTAGCTTCAGATAATTTTTCTTATTTTGACCAGATATAAAAATAAATTTCAAGGATATCCTCCCAAAATTTTGTTCATGTTAATACTAAAGCAGGTGACAAAAAGTGGATTAGGATGAGGAAAACCATGGAAAGAATCTCAATCACCCAATTGTTTATGCTTACCTTATTGTTTCAAATTGGCTCGTCTGGGATATTCGGGTTTGCTTCTGCCGCCGGGAAAGATGCTTGGCTATCTGTCTTATTGTCTACTGCACTTGGGACATGTCTCATTGGTATATTTCTCATCTTAATGCGTCTTCAGCCGGGATTAACTCTTGTTGAATGGTTTCCTGCCCAGTTTGGTCAATGGCTTGGCACCCCTATTTCCTGGTTTTATATGCTTATGTTTTTATACAACTCTAGTCGTACACTCGGTGATGTAAAGGACCTCATCCCAACAACTATTTTGCCAGGTACACCTAATTGGGTGATCCTTAGCGTATTTATGATCGCTATCGCTTACGCTCTGTTTAGTGGAATTGAGGTTATAGCTCGTCTCGGAGAGATCATTTTGCCTGTCCTATTAGTTTTATTTTTGGTTGAGATTGTCTTAATTTTTGGATCAGATACGATCCGTATTGAACGATTACAGCCGGTTTTGGGAGAAGGGTGGGGCCGTGTTTGGGAAGGGACATGGCCAAGCGGCGCCCAGCAATCCTTTGCGGAAACCCTTGAGTTCGCTATGATTTGGACGTTGACGAAACAGCCGGAACGCATCGCAAAAACGACTATCTTGGCTACTCTTTTATATGGAATTCTTCTTTCTACTTTCGATGCACTGGCGATCCTTACATTTGGTGAAGAAGTCTTTTCAAGCAGTACGTACCCCTTATACAGGTTAGTCAAAACTATCTCTATTGCGGACTTTCTCGAAAACCTAGATGCGTTAGGGATTTTGTATTTTATGGGCTTCGTCTTTTTTAAAGTGACGTTACAAATGTATGGAGTCATTCGGGGAATACAGCAATTGTTATATCTTAGCGATAGCAGAGTTCTTGTTTTCCCTGTAAGCGTCATTGTCCTTATTTTAGGATTAACCGAATCCAAAAGCACATCGGAGCATATTGCTTCAGGTTTAGGAAGCCTTGGATATCCTTCGATAGTCCCTTGGTTTTTAATTCCTAGTTTATTATTGATTGTGACCTGTATCCGAAAGGGCATATCCGGTAAACAAATGAAAAAAAGCGGATTATAGAAATAGGAGCTGTATCTCACAATGGAGCAATTTCTTTGGCCATGGCAGTCTAAAGTAATCATTCAGTATCCTTGGGCTTTATATATTTTTTTCTCTTTCCTGTCTATCGTTTTATCCATCATTACGTGGGTAAGAAAGAAAAACCACATAGAGTAAATAAGGACTCTACTTAGATTTAAAATGGAAGTCTAGTGCTTAGAAACATACCTCTATAAAATGCTCGGAAAGGAAGATGCAAATTGGCAGATACAACTATCTATGTAAAAGAAGCAACAAATGAACAGCCTATTCAAACATTAGAATCAATTCTCATACAGATGAATGGCGTTGAATGGACCGATGTGAACATGGAGGATGGCGAAGTGAAGATTACATACAATGAAAATCAAGTTACTAAGGAACAGATTATTAACAAAATTCAGCAATACGGACTGCATCCCCTGTAATATGGAAAGAATGTCTAAAACCTGTAATAAAGAAAACTCGCCGAATGGGCGAGTTTTCTTTACCGGTTCTTTGTAATACGCTGCACAAGCTTATTTCTCCACGCAGGTGCCAACGCTTCTTCCGCTAGAATTTCTTTCGCCTTTCCCTCATTCCATGGGCCGTGGAAGTAAATACGATTTGTATGTAAAACCGTCACAGATTTTCCTCGCTCTAATAGAGTAATGCTTGCATCTTTATCTACAAATCCTTCCTCAAGCACGCGCATAAAATAGCCTGTATATCCAGTTTTCACAATTTCCGCCATCAAGCCCTTACAGCCCGTATGCTGGTCAATCGTAATACATGGGATCCTTCCCTGCGTTACTTGTACAATCGCTTCTCCAATTCGGTACACATCCCCGATGTATGTATCCTCCTCTTTCATACCTATTACCGTAAAATTCTCCCCAAACGCCGGACGCGGCAAGGTGCTCCCAAATTGCTTTTCCCATAGCGCATAGTGCTCAAACGGATAGACACAAACAGCCCGATCTACTCCGCCATGAAATGAGGTATTGGCAACAGCATCACCATCAAACGATTCCTTTCGCAGCCAACATCCTTCTACCTCTTCTTTCCCGATTCCCGTTACGAGCGTTCCGTTCTCCAATTGTTTTGTTTTTGGAAGCCCGACACTGATTTGCAGCAGCTTCATCTCATAAACCCCTTTCGTTTTGATTTCGTTTTACGCCTCATATAGCTCTAAGGGCAAGCCGTCTGGGTCCTGAAAGAATGTAAACTGTTTGCCTGTAAGAGAATCGATTCGGATTGGCTCAACGCTCACACCATGCTCCTTCAGTTCGCATACAGCTGCTTCTATATCTGTAACTTGAAATGCCAAATGGCGCAAGCCAGCCGCTTCCGGATAACTCGGACGCTTCGGAGGATGCGGAAAAGAAAACAATTCGATTTGTCCATGCTCTCCTACCGCAAGATCCAATTTATAGGAATCTCTCTCCTCTCGATATATTTCACTGATAATACTGAGCCCAAGAATATTTACATAAAAGTGCTTTGACTTTTCATAATTAGCGCAAATAATCGCAGTATGATGAATTTTTTCTATGTTCATATTCTTTCTCCCTCCATACATATGTTTTCTAAAATTCCTTAAAATATCGTTTAGCTTCTATCTTAACATGTACCTGTCCTTTTTCTTGCTTAATGCGGGCATTCTATCCAGAAAAATTTCTCTGGCACCAATTGTGCGAAAAAAATTTAAAATTCTCCTATTTTTAAAAAAGACGGACAGAAAAAACGACATGCTGCCGAATTATTATAATAGATGGGCAGAGTGCTAATAAGAAACCTCTCTTATTAGCATGTTCAATGCCAATATTATCAATTCCATGCAATATGAAGAACTATGTATCTTAATCTTAGCAAGAATACAAGTAAAAGATAACAAGGGAGAAACATTATGATGCAAAAAATAAGAAAATATGAAAACAGTGCCGAAGTATTAAGAATTTTAGCTCATCCTGTTCGTTTAGGACTGATTGAGACGATGATCACAAACGGTCCTACGAATGTCACAGCCATGTATGAGGAATTTAAAATGCCGCAAAGTACAATTAGCCAGCATTTATCTAAATTAAAATCCGCAAAAATTATTTCCGGGACACGTAAAGGCTTAGAAATTTACTACGAGGTTGTTGACGACCGCGCAAAATCCATTCTTTCTACACTTGCGTAAGTTATCAATTCCGTACAATATGAAGAACTATGTATCTTATCTTAGTAAGAACATAACCAAAAGATAATAAAGGAGCGAAGTTGAAATGCAAAAAATAGGACAGTACGAAAACAGTGCCGAAGTATTAAAAATTTTAGCTCATCCTGTTCGTTTAGGGCTGATTGAGACAATGATCGCAAACGGTCCTACAAATGTCACATCGATGTATGAGGAATTCAAAATGCCGCAAAGTACAATTAGCCAGCATTTATCTAAGCTGAAATCCGCAAAAATTATTTCCGGGACACGTAAAGGTCTAGAAATTTACTATGAGGTTGTTGACGACCGCGCAAAATCCATTCTTTCTACACTTGCGTAAGCAGACGAATCGGCTTGCAGCCTAATAGCCGCAAAATAGAAGCTGTTTATGCATACAGTGTCCCATAGACTGTAATCTATGGGACATTTTTATATACAATCGTCATTTACTAAAATACATCGTAACCCACTCATCGGACTGCAGCCTCTTTTGCAAAGAGAAGCCAGCATTTTGAAACAAGGAAGTTACATGCTCTGTATGCCACTCAACCAGGCCTGAGACAAGGAAATGATTGCTTTTTTCCAGCAGCTCATGTCTATCGATAATTATTTTTGCCTCATCTCCTCCAATGTTAATAAAAATCCAATCAAACCAATCTTGGATACGGTAGCTTCCATCCATTAAATCAGCCTGTACAATTTGAATTTGCTTGACGCCATTCAAATGTGCATGATGTAAAATCTCCCGTTCAACAGGCTCTAAATCTACAGCCATAACCTCCTGAGCACCTTTTAATAACGCCGCTATACTTAAAATACCTGATCCGGTTCCTAAATCCAAGACCCTCTTCTCTGTGAAGTCACGGCCTAAAATAACCTCCAAACAATCTTGTGTTGTCCCATGAATGCCCGTCCCAAATGCCCCTTGCGGATCTAAATGCAGCGTCGTCTCTGGCTTGTACTCTTCGTCAGAACCAGCATAGCGAATCACCCATCCGTTTTTCAGCTCAATATCTTCAAATGCTTGATTCCACTCCTGTGTTTCCACCGTCCGATATATAATCTCTTCCCTTCTAATAGATAAAAGTGCAGGAAGTATAGAAAGATATTGCTCCGGATCTTCATCCCCATACACCTTTAAATCTACCTGCTGCTGTGCATCTGTCTCAAATGCATATCCATTTTGAGTCACCTTCACCTCAATCGGAGCCTCATAATATAAATTATAAATTCCTGCCTCATACAGTCTTTGCGCAGCTTCCTCCACCTGCGTATATGGCAATGTTATGCTAAATTCATACATCCTCTTACACTTCCTTTAACTCATACTGCATCAATCTCTTACTTACCTAACCGTTTTCGTTAATGATTATACAAAAAAATAGAGAAATATAAAAAACATGACGTACAAAATCACGGAATTTTGCACACTTAGTTGATTGGTGAGCTCTGCCCTTGGGTAAGGATAGAGGCGTAATTGCTCTTATACTCTATCCCTAAAATTTCTCGCTACATCGAATTGGTTTCCAGCTAGAAATTTCTTAAAGTGGCACAGAAGCCTCAAAATAATAAAGTAATTTGGTATAATGAATGAGGCTGATTGTTTCCTAGGAAAATCTTTATTTAAAATTCCGCATTTAAAAACCTCTATTTTTAAGGGGGAAAAATTATAAATAATACCTTGATCAAAAATGTAATTTGCTTATTGTTATTCATCTTGCTCATTGTCTTACTACAAATTAAAAGTTATTTTCTACTTAGTATATGGGCACTAGTTTCTATTTTTCTTTTTTTCAAATTTAATAAGTTTATAAAATCATTTGTTATTACCAATATACTATTTGGCATTGGCTTCTTTATTTACTTACAAGTAATTAATCATTGGATTGCAGAAATAGAACAAAAAGAATTACATATACTTTTACACAGGTTAGCATTAGCTTGTATTTTAATTCCTTTATTTGTCTTCTCTTTCTTTTCAAAATTACCATTTATAACGTATTGGGGAAAACCCCAATGGAAGGATCAAATTTATTTTCCGTTTATTTGGACAGGTTTTCACAAGACAACGGTAAGATTTGTTCTTCTCATAGCATTAACAAGTAACATCATTGCCTTTATGCCGTTAGCTATTCGAAATGGATGGTCTTTTATCCAGGAAGTTTGGTTATTGGCTATTATATTTTCAATTACAAACGCAGTACTTGAAGAAGTGATTTGGAGAGGAACCCTTTTAAGTCGCTTTTCTGAACAGTTAGGTGAGAAATGGGCGGTTGTAGTAACGAGCTTGGGAT
The DNA here is from genome assembly GCF_038440375.1 of Bacillus sp. OTU530. NCBI lineage: Bacteria > Bacillati > Bacillota > Bacilli > Caryophanales > Bacillaceae > Bacillus > Bacillus sp. OTU530. The sequence goes on along the minus strand of NZ_JASATP010000002.1, from coordinate 158,681 downwards.
TCGGACTGCAGCATTATTCACTTGGCTTTCCCTGGCTTGTTTGTATTGCTTTTTCTATTGGCGGAATGTTTTACGGGGGGATGACTATCAAATCTAAAAGTATTATTCCTTCGGTTATATGGCATATGACCTTGAATGTGCTGATGGTTTTAAGTGGTTTGATTTTAAAGGAAACTCGCTGATTGGCAAGCCCTGCCTTTGGGCGAAGACAGAGGCGTAGCCCTACTTATACTTTATTCGTAAAATTTCTCACTACGTCGAATTGTCTTCTAGCTAGAAATTTATCCTTTCTTAAAGTGTAAACTAAAAGGTAGCGGTAATGTTCCGCGTTCATTCCGCAACAATCTAGTAAAGAGACTAATTAATTACTGAAAAACTATAAAATAACTTCAGTTTATCCTATGAAATCCTATCCTTTCCCTTTAATAACATGATAAGATTGCAGGATCACTCACAATGTTTCTATAATTTAAGGAAAGACAGGAAAAATTGACTAAGAAGGAGCGAACAGCAAAATGGGGATATCAAACACACGTTGGTTTCGTGTTAGCATAGCAATCATCTTGTGCCTCGTCATCATCTGGCTGGCGAATGAAGTGAAGTTTATTTTTACACCACTTATTATATTTGTACAAACCTTGTTTACACCCTTTTTAATAGCAGGAGTTTTATTTTATCTTTGCCGCCCTCTCTTGCATTGGCTGGAAGGACGAAAGGTGCCGAGAGGGATTGGAATTGTAGTTATCTTTTTGGTAATAGCCGGTCTTCTGACCTTTGTTATTTCGTTTATCGGACCGATTATTCAAAAGCAATTCGTAAACCTAGTCCATAATACACCAAAAATGATCGACTCTGTGCAAAAAGGAATTCATTACTGGCAAGAACATCAACAGTTTATCCCGCAGTATGTCAAGGAAGGTGTTACCTATATCACCGATAGCCTTGGCGATATCGTAGCGGTAACAGGTTCATCCATCGGTACGCTCCTAAGCAATACGGTCAGTCTTGTTGTGGCGCTCGCCATTGTGCCGTTCATTCTCTTCTATTTATTAAGCGACCGCGACAAATTTGTTCCGAGTGTAATTCGTTTCTTCCCAAGCTCGAAAACAGATTATATCCGCGGCATCTTAGGCGATATGGATAAAGCATTAGCTAGCTACATTCAAGGCCAGCTCATTGTAAGTACATGTATCGGTGTGTTGCTGTTAATTGGCTATTTGATTATCGGTCTTGATTATGCGCTCTTGCTAGCCCTGTTCGGTATGGTCATGAATATCATTCCGTTTCTCGGACCATTTTTGGCAGTAATCCCTGCTATCATTGCTGCTTGGCTGCAGGACCCGATTATGGTTGTATATGTTATCATCATTATGTTTGCCGCCCAGCAAATTGAAAGCAGCTTTGTATCTCCGCTTGTTATGGGACGCGCCCTGAAAATCCATCCGCTTACCATCATTCTTCTCATTTTAGTTGGAGGAAATTTGGCTGGGGTGCTCGGGATGATTTTAATTATTCCTATATATGCAGTATGCAAGGTTATTGTGCAGCATAGTTATAGGCTGCTGAAAATCAATAAAAGCACCTAATCTTTATTAGGTATTTCTTTTATTGAAAAATGGAACGAAATCTACAGAAAAAGGGGGAGTATCTAATGAAACAATATGATGTAGCCGAGGGTACTGGAGTTTTAAAAGTATATCTCGAAAATATAAGCGAAAATCGTGTACTTGTTGCTATTCCTCAAAAAGAGTGGTCATTTTTACTTCGCTATGATATTGGCACACATGATGAGGCGAAACAAGAATATAATGAACTGCTTCGTTCCCTTTGTCGTCAGGGATTACAGTATCAGCTTGCACAAGAGCTAGCAGATGTAATTAACAAAGCAGTTCATAATGAAAAGACGCCTTACGATAATGTTATCAGGTGGTAATCTAGACAATTAAATGATAAAGCGGCTAATGTCTAAACTGACTACATATCATCCTTAATTTTCCAAAACGACATAATTACAGTGCAAAAAAAGCGCAAGATTATCTTACAACATATCTGTAATATGCTGGATATCCATTTATAATTAACATAAGAGGATAGCTTGACTCCTCCAACCTCTAGTTAAAATACACTACAATAATCAGAATTTAATCAAGGGAGGGATATATATGGTGAAACAAACTGTATTATTGCAAGGAGATCATCATATAAAGCGAATTTCGGAGATTGTCCAAGAGGCAAAAAAATTCCAAAGTAAAATGGCTTTATATACCCCTACCTATAACAAAAAGATTAATTTAAAGGATACACTTGGATTATTGTCTCTGCCTCTACAAAAAGGAGCAGAAGTAACAGTGACAGCTATAGGAACAGATGAACAAGAAGCAATCGCAGCTATTGTTAACAGATTATAAAAAGAAAACTCGCCGACTGGCGAGCCGTTAGGCGAAGTTGTACTTACAATGTACACCTAAAATTTCCCACTACACCAAATTGACTTTTAGCCGGAAATTTAGACTTTCTTAAAGCGCAGGATAAGATATAAATCAAATAGCTGTCTTTCATAGCCAATCTATCTTTAGTAAAAACCGACCTCTGAAAGGTCGGTTTTTACTTGCGTTCAATTATTTTGTTTAAGAGATTCCATTCACGATTTGAGTCAGCGCCTCGCGGATTGGCGTAACTGGACGACCGAGAAGTTTTTCAAAATCATTGCTCTCGATTTCCAAAGCTCCCTCCCGAATGCCTTTTTGGATTTCTACAAGGAAAGGAATAACGAATTCTGGTACGCCTGCACCTTTCATGATATCGGCATAAGCAGCGTCATCAATCTGTTGCACAGGTACCTCTTTACCTAATACAGTACCAAGAGCAGCTGCAAGTTCTTCTTGAGTCATGAGCTTACCAGAAAGCTCGTAGACCGTATTCTCATGGCCATTCCCAGCCAGTACAGCTGCCGCAGCCTCCGCATACTCTTGTTGTAATGCCCAACCTACCTTGCCAGAACCTGCTGATGTCACCCAAGGGGCTCCTGCTAGAACACCTTGAATGCTTGAGATTTCATTCTCCAAGTACCAGTTATTGCGTAAGAAAGAATAAGGAATACCTGTTTTTAAGATCGCTTCTTCCGCAGCAACATGTGGCGGGGCAAGGAATATCGTACTTTCACTTACATTTGCTACACTAGTATAAGCAATAAATTTAACTCCAGCACGCTCTGCCGCAGCTACGGCATCGGTATGTTGACGAACTCTCGTTTCATTGTCTCCATCTGCAGAAATAAGCAATAAGCGATCAATACCTGCAAAAGCAGAATCCAATGTTTCTGGACGATCAAAATCTCCTTGGCGAACCTCCACTCCGCGAGCTCGTAATCCTTCCGCTTTTTCTGGATTGCGAACACTTACAGCTATTTGACTCGCTGGCACAGTTTTCAGCAGCGTCTCTACAATCTTCGTTCCCAATTTTCCTGTTGCACCTGTTACTAGCATTTTCATTGTCTTTTCCCCCAATATATATTTTATCGTAATGATGATTGTTACAGCAGTTTAACCTATACCATTATCCCTAAACAGAATAATGACTTACGGTGCACTCACCCGTTTATCTAAAGGTTTTACTTGTTGAAGTATCAAGTATAGGTATATAGTATATCCATAGTCATAATAATAAAAGTAGGCATTTTTTTATGACATAGTCACAAAAATAGTACCATTATGATCGAGAGGGATAACACGATGGCTCGCTTTAAGATTCCGGGAGAACCCCCTCCTAAAGGACAGGAAGAAGTATGTCCTGTAACGTATACTCAAAATTTAACCGCAGGAAGATGGAAAATCATTATTCTATGGCATCTAAGTAAGGGGACAAGAAGATTTAATGAACTTCAAAGGTTGTTGCCTGGTATTTCAAAAGGAATATTGACGCGACAGCTGAGGGAACTGGAAGAAGACCAAATGGTTCATAGAGAGGTATATAAAGAAGTTCCTCCCAAAGTAGAATACTCGCTAACATCAAAAGGGATAAGCTTTGTCCCTATACTAGACATTATGGGAGAGTGGGGTAAAAAACATATGAAGAGCTAAGCAAGGCCCGCCGATTGGCGAGCCCTGCCCCCGCCCGGGCAAAGACAGAGGCGTAGTTGCCCTTATTCTGTATTCCTAAAATTTCTCGCTACGTCGAATTGGCATCCGGCTAGAAATTTATATGTTCTTACAATGTAAAAAAGGAGATAAAGTGTCTGCTTTATCTCCCCTTCCATTTTTCCTTTATTATGAAGGAATTTTATAATTCCATATTACCAATCGTATATCCATCCACTGCACTTAATTTACCTCTCCAATAATTACCGTTAAGGGATATAGGTTCTTGATTCACTCCAAAAATCTGGACATTCTTCAGATGAATGAAGTTGTAGTCAGGAGGAGCTGCCGTCTCTTCTTCTGAGTCTTCCTCCATTTCTAAAAAGTTTCCGTATATCTCACCGAACAGCTTGGCTACGCTGCTATCTTCACCTGATACAGCGTTAACTATTCCTTCTAGATATTTTTTACGAGAAATAGCTGTTCCTGAAATAATGGCCCCGCCCACATTAAGGGTAATACCTACCTCAAGCTGGATTTCCTTATGTTCGATTAAAGCAATGATAGTATTCAGATAAATATCACGCTCAATATACTTTCCCTCAAAATACTTAAGTTCGTTTGTTTCTTCGCTCATTAGCCTGTCTCCTTTCTGATTACACTTCAGATTATAACATTAGCTGGAAATTTATACTCCCTTTCTTAAAGGGGAAGCAAAATAAGCACGTCATCTTTTCTTATATAACATGAGAAAAGAATAACGTGCTTTTGAGTTTGCGGACAATAGCTTTTACCTTGATGAATGTCGCAGTACACCAAATAAGGGAAATTTCATTTCATAGGATTTGAAGAACATTAAGATACTGATAAAACTCGTAATTGAACTGGTCTTTCTATAGGAGCCAGTTCAAGCTCTTCTGTTGTTAATTCAAGAAGCTTTCCTAAGAATTTTATCGTTTCTATGTTGTATTGAATATCTGCTCCTGTGCAAACATCTTCCTTTTTCACCTTTTTTATACGTTCATTTATAACTTCTTTATAGCTGCTTGTTTTAATAAACCATTCTCCTAAGAGTTTCTTTGTTGCCGCTCTCTCATCCTCACTTTTAACTGCAAATAAACTTTCTGTCTCGGTCTCTTTTAATGTAATTAAGCTAAGATCCTGGTTCATACAAATACAAAAATAATTTCTTAAGCTATTATAATACTTTTCGTTTTTTAAAAGAAAATACTCGATTCCAAATTGGACTTCATAAAATGGACTCTCTATGGTTGGAGTATGGATTTCTTTTATTTGAATATTTTTTACTACATCTAAATAGATTTCTAAACCGTATACAGTATGAATTACTTTTGCGTCTAATAGATTCATACTACTTTGCCTCTCTTTCACATTACGATCATGTTTTATCTATCCCTAAATAAGGAAAACTTGCCGATTGGCGAGCCCTGCCCTTGGGCGGAGACAGAGGCATAGTTGCCCCTATACTTTATTCCTAAAGTTTCTCGCTTAAAGTGTAAGAAATTACTTAAGACTTCATTACCAATCCTGGCTTCTTATTTTAGATCCAATTAGTATGAAAGACTCCCTCTTTGTCGACACGTTGATACGTATGAGCGCCAAAATAATCACGTTGTGCTTGTAGAAGGTTAGCTGGCAATGTTTCTGTCCGATAGCTGTCATAGTAAGCGATCGCACTAGAGAACGAAGGGACTGGAATACCACGTTCAATTGCTACAGCAATCACTTGACGTAATGCAAATTGATAGCTTTCGACAATTTCTTTAAAGTACGGATCTAACAATAAGTTTGGTAGATTAGCGTCACGGTCATAAGCATCCTTGATTTTTTGCAGGAATTGCGCACGAATAATACAACCGCCACGGAAAATCATGGCAATGTCACCATAGCTAAGATTCCAATCGTATTCTTCAGACGCAGCACGCATTTGAGCAAAGCCTTGCGCATATGAACAAATCTTACTCATATATAACGCCCTACGTACCGCTTCAATTAACTCTGCTTGATTGCCTTCAAAAGATTTCACTTCAGGTCCTCTTAATTGTTGGCTTGCTATTACACGCTCTTCTTTCATTGCAGACATAAAACGTGAAAAGACGGATTCTGTGATAATTGGAAGTGGAACTCCTAAATCTAATGCATTTTGGCTTGTCCACTTACCAGTACCTTTTTGTCCTGCTGTATCTAGAATTACATCAACAAGCGGCTTGCCTGTTTCTTCATCTATTTTTGTGAAGATATCTGCAGTAATTTCAATGAGATAGCTATCTAATTCCCCCTTGTTCCACTCTGCAAACACTTTATGAAGCTCTTCAGCCTCTAGGCCAAGCACATTCTTCAGAATGAAATAGGATTCTGAAATCAATTGCATATCACCGTATTCGATACCGTTATGAACCATTTTTACGTAGTGGCCAGCGCCATTAGGGCCGATATACGTACAGCAAGGATCACCATCCACTTTTGCTGAAATCGCCTGTAAAATCGGCTCTACAAGTTCATATGCTTCTTTTTGACCGCCTGGCATAATGGAAGGACCTTTTAGTGCACCTTCCTCTCCACCTGAAACGCCTGTACCAATAAAATGAATACCTGTAGTTTCTAATTCTTTATTACGTCTAATTGTATCTACGAATAACGTGTTTCCACCATCAATGAGAATATCATCTTTTTCAAGATACGGTTTTAATGAATCAATCGTTGCATCTGTTGGTCCGCCAGCTTTAACCATAAGTAAAATTTTACGCGGTTTTTCTAAGGAGTTCACAAACTCTTCAATGCTGTATGCCCCAACAAAATTCTTTCCTTCCGCTTCACCCTTTAAAAATTCTTCTGTTTTATCAGCTGACCGGTTGTACACAGACACAGAATAACCTCTGCTCTCAATATTTAACGCAAGATTTTTCCCCATAACCGCTAAACCAATAACACCAATTTGTTGTTTTGACATATATATATCCTCGCTTACTTTATTAGTGGATGATTTCTAGAAATAATTGTAATACCTAAAAATATCTTGGTACTATGAATTTAAAATTTAATTAGAATTTGTTTTAAAATATTGGGGTTAAACCCCAGTCATTAATAGCGCAAGTAAAAACTTGTAACATCTCCTTCACTCATACGCAGTAGCTTTTCTTGGAGATCTAATTTATCTTTCGCATTGTCTCGAGTTACGATATCAGTACCACTATCGATCGATTTCCTAACCTTCTCTCCTTTTATTGCCTTAAACGCTTGTTCCACACTTATATATCCCATATCGTAGGGATTCTGTGCAATGGTAGCACTCAACTTCCCCTCTTTAATATACTTCACCATTTTCGCATTACCTTCTGTTCCAACAACAGGAATTTTTAAGCCTTTCTGCTCTATTACTTGTAATGCATCTAGAGCCAAGAGATCATCTGTAGCAAATACACCCTTAATATCCGGATAACTTTGTAAAATGCTTGTCATCGCCGATTTTACATTCCAAAATTCATCATACCCCTGCCGTTGTACAACAACTTGGATACCAGCCTCTTCCAAGCTTTCTTTCGCTCCCTCTATCCGCTTCCCGCTAACTGTATCTGATAACGTCCCATGAATAAGGGCTACTTGATCACCCGGCTGTAGCATAGATGCTAGTAACGCTCCTGCTTTTTTTCCTAATATAAAGTTATCAGTTCCAATAAAACTTGTTTTATCCTTCCACTCAACATCCGTATCAGCCAGTAAGACAGGAATATTCTTTTTCTTATATTCCATTAATATAGGGATAATGGATTGTGACTGGGTCGGAGCAATGACGAGCGCATCCGGATGTTGTTTTAAAAGCTTGTTTAATAGATCAGCTTGATTGGTGATAGAATGACCGGAATCAGATATAATCACTTTACCATTGAGCCTTAACTCATTGAGTGCTCTTTCTGCTCCTATGTTAAACGCTCTCCAATATTCTGTTTTTACTGTTTTTGAGACAATCATGACCGTAAGACGATTATCCTTTTTAGGAAATTCAAATATAGCACCTATTAGGATTGCAAGGAAAAACACATAAACTATTAGGAGCGTCCATGTCTTTTTCACTATTCGTCCTCTTCTCTACCTTTTATGCTGATAAAATATTCTTCATCATACAATTGCATTTAAAATTGTTTTCCATCAAGATAATTTATGAAATGGATACTTTTATTCGTTCAGTTATAATATTATTCGGATAAACGCTTCATCAAGCGCGCTTTTTCCGCTTCAAAGCCTGGCTTGCCAAGTAAAGCGAACATATTCTTTTTATAGGCCTCAACTCCAGGTTGATCGAACGGATTTACTCCTAGCAACAGCCCGCTAATCCCACAAGCTTTTTCAAAGAAGTACACCATTTCACCAAATGTGAATTCAGTCAATTCATCCAATTCGATAACCAAGTTTGGCACTCCCCCATCTACATGGGCCAATACTGTACCCTGGAAGGCTTTTTTATTCACATCATCCATTGTTTTTCCAGCCAAAAAGTTCAAACCATCTGTATTCGCTGGATCTTCTTGAATCGTTAGTTGAATTTTCGGTTTTTTAATTTGTAGTACCGTTTCAATCAAATCACGTCGACCTTCTTGTACATATTGACCCATAGAATGTAAATCGGTCGTAAAATCAACGGAAGCAGGGAATAACCCTTTTTGGTCTTTGCCTTCACTTTCTCCAAACAATTGCTTCCACCACTCAGATACATAATGAAGAGAAGGTTCATAGTTTACTAACAACTCTATGGATTTCCCTTTACCGTAAAGTGCATTTCTCACAGCTGCATATTGGTAACTCTCATTTGTTGAGAGTTCAGGATTGTTGTATTTGAGAGCAGCGGCAGCGGCCCCAGCCATCATTTGATCAATATCAAGGCCAGCTACAGCAATGGGTAATAGACCTACTGCAGTTAGGACAGAATATCTTCCACCTACATCATCAGGAATAACAAAGGTTTCGTAGCCTTCTTCGTCCGCAAGTTTTTTCAATGCTCCTTGTGCTCGATCCGTGGTAGCATAAATACGTTTTTTCGCTTCTTCTTTCCCGTATTTCTTCTCCATATAGTCACGGAAGATCCGGAAAGCAATGGCAGGCTCCGTTGTAGTGCCAGATTTGGAAATGACATTAATAGAGATATCCTTACCTTCTAATAACTCTAGCAAATGAGCTACATAAGTAGAGCTAATATTCTGGCCTGCAAAGTATACTTGCGTTGTATCATTCATTTGGTTATGAAATGTGTGAGATAATGCCTCAATCGCAGCCCGTGCACCTAGATAAGATCCTCCAATACCAATCACAATCAGAGCGTCGGAACTACTGCGAATTCGCTCGGCTGCTTGTTTAATTCTTGAGAATTCGTCTTTATCATAATGGTTCGGTAAGTCCACCCAGCCAAGGAAGTCGGACCCCGGTCCTTTTTTTTCATGAAGCATGCTATGAGCTACTTTTACAAATTCGCTTAGATTATCTACTTCATTTTGTTGCATAAATGATAATGCGTTTGAGTAATCAAAAGAAATGGTCATATAACGCTTCTCCTCGGTATTGATTTATGTTTGCTATATTTAATCGTTTATTTCAGCTAAAACCTTTCTGCTTTCTCTAGGTTTGCAGTATCAATAAACAATTTCACAATCTATTTCCCCATTTTAAGAATGTGATAGACTTTTTGTTGTTTGAAGTAATCCTTTTGCAGTTTGAACAACATTTGCCGTTGTAAAGCCAAACAGCTCCATGACTTCCGCCCCTGTTCCAGAAGCTCCGAATGTTTCGATAGATACGATTTTCCCTTCGAATCCCACATAGCGTTCCCATCCAAGGGAGATTCCCATCTCGAGTGCTACACGCTTCGTAACAGATGCTGGCAGAACAAGCTCTTTGTATTCTTTTGGTTGACGATCAAACAGTTCCCAGCTTGGCATAGCCACAACACGAACGGATACATCCTCTTTTTCCAATTCAGCTTTCGCATTCACAGCCAGGGACACTTCCGAACCTGTCGCAATCAAGATTACATCTGGATGTTCATCCGTTTGTGTTAGTACATAGGCCCCTTTAGAAAGATTCTCCAGATTCGCTTCTGTTTCATGGAACACAGGCAGGTTTTGCCGGCTGAGCACCAAAGCAACCGGACCATCTGTTTGCTGCAGAGCATACGCCCAAGCACTCGCTGTTTCATTTGCGTCTGATGGACGAATCACTGTAAGGCCAGGAATCGCACGAAGAGCCGCCAGTTGTTCGATTGGCTCATGAGTTGGACCATCTTCTCCAACTGCAATCGAATCGTGAGTAAAGACATACGTAACCGGCAGCTTTTGCAGGGCTGCTAGACGAATAGACGGTCTAAGATAATCATTGAACACAAAGAAGGTACTTACAAAAGGCTTCACCCCGCCATGAAGAGCCATTCCATTGCCAGCTGCTCCCATCGCGTGCTCACGAACACCGAAGTACACATTACGTCCACCAAAGGATTCTACTGCGTATGCTGCTTCTCCCTTGATATCGGTCATAGTAGAGTGGGAAAGGTCTGCGCTTCCTCCAAAGATAGAAGGAAGCGATTTTACAAAGTGATTCATCGCCTCTCCGCTCGCTACACGAGTGGAAATAGATTTTTCTGTATCAAACGTCAAAATATCTTTCGCTTCGATAAGAACCTCCCCTGTAATGGCTTGTTCTAGTTCATTTGCTAGTGCAGGATACGCTTCTCGATACGAACGGAACAATTCCTTCCATTGCTCTTCTTTGCCGATCCCGCTTTGTTTTAGTTCTTCAAAATGGGCTTGTACTTCTTCTGGCACAAAGAAATTCTCTTCATAGTGCCAGCCATACGCTTGCTTCGTTGCTTTCGCTTCTTCTGCTCCAAGCGGATTCCCATGTGCCTTGTTTGTTCCGGCAACTTTTGGGCTGCCGTAGCCGATAATCGTTCTAATTTCGATCAAGGTTGGCTGATCCGGATTTTGTTTCGCTAATTCAATTGCTTTTGCAATATCCGCGACATTATTTCCATCTTCCACACACAAATATTGCCAATGAGCAGATTCAGCTCGCTTTTGAATATCCTCTGAAAAGGAAAGGTTTAAGGAACCGTCCAAAGAGATGTCGTTTGAGTCATATAAAGCAATTAATTTTCCGAGTTTCATATGACCAGCCATCGACATAGCTTCATAAGCGACACCTTCCATTAAATCACCATCACCCACTAACGCATATGTGTAATGGTCAATCACAGGAAATCCGTCTTGGTTAAATTTCGCAGCCAAATGCGCTTCAGCCATTGCCATCCCGACCGCATTTGCAATCCCTTGTCCTAAAGGACCCGTTGTTGCTTCAACACCATCTGTATGACCAAATTCCGGATGACCTGGTGTTTTGCTGTTTAGTTTTCGGAAGCTTTTCAAATCATCTAATGACACATCATACCCAGCTAGATGAAGCAGGCTATACAACATACTAGAGCCATGTCCTGCAGACAAAACAAATCGATCTCGGTTAAACCATTTTGTATTTGCAGGGTTATGATCCAGATGATGCGCCCATAATGCATACGCCATGGGAGCAGCCCCCATCGGAAGGCCCGGATGGCCGGAATTAGCCTGATTAATAGCGTCAATTGATAAAGTGCGAATTGTATTGATAGCTAATGTTTCAATGTTATAGTTCATACTTGTATTCTCTCCTTGCTATTTTGTGATCTAAGATTAAGCTTGCAAAGCTAACTCTAGGTTTTTAAGAGCTTCTTTATCTAACCACCACTTAAACCCATCCTCTTTCAATAAATGATGAGCTGCCTCTGGGCCATATGAACCCGCCTGATAGAGGTGAAGCGGTACAAGATTCTCCTCAAAGGCTTCTAAGATCAGCTGCACCCATTCCCAAGACAATTCAACCTCTTTCCAATGGGCAAAGAACGTGGAATCGCCACGAATGGCATCAAAAATCAACCGTTCATAAGCCTCAGGCACACCTTCTTGTTCTGATGTGAAATTGATCCTTACTGGCTCCATCTTTCCATCATTCAATGGGTTTTTACTATTGAGCTGTAGGGAAACATTCTCATTCGGATTGATCTCGATGATCAAAAGATTAGGCTCTGTTTGCTCATTTCGATTTCTATATAACTCTTTTAATGAATCTTTGAACTCGATTACGATACGAGTAGATTTTTCTTTCATTCTTTTTCCTGTACGAATATAGAAAGGCACTCCATCCCAAAATGGATTATCAATCCGCAACCTAGCAGCCACAAACGTGTCATTGTGGGAAGAAGCTTCAATTCCGGGCTCATCTGTATAGCCGGCAGCCGGCTGACCGTGAATCTCTCCTGCACTATACTGACCGCGAATCACATGTAAGCCTACATCTTCCTTTTTTAACGGACGAAGAGATTCCATAACCTTTCTTTTTTCCTCACGGATATCATTTGCGCTAATTTGTTTTGGTAGATGCATAGCTGTCATCATCAGCAGCTGCAGCATATGGTTTTGCACCATATCACGAATCGCTCCTGCCCCGTCATAATACGCTGCTCTCTCTTCTACCCCAACCGTTTCACTAGCTGTAATTTGCACATTAGCAATATATTGATTGTTCCATAATGCTTGCAGAACAGGATTTGCAAATGCTAAAGCTTCCAAGTTTTGAACCATTGGTTTTCCAAGATAATGGTCAATCCGATAAATTTCTTCCTCTTCAAAAGCCTTGCTTAGTTTTACATTTAAATCGCGAGCAGATTCTAGATCATGTCCAAATGGTTTTTCAATAATCAGACGTTTCCAACCCTTTGTCGAACCTAATCCACTCTCCTTAATATTTAAAGCAATCCCATCAAAAAGCTCTGGTGCAACCGATAGATAAAACATTCGGTTTTCTGGAATATGTAACTCTTCTTCACGTCGCTCTACAAAATCCAGTAGCTTCCCGTAATCTTCGGTATTTGTTACATCTAGAACCTTATAACGAAAGGCATCGAGAAATTCTCCCATTTTGGAATAGTCATGCTCCACCCGCCTAGAAAATGTTTCTATTGATTGTTCCACGCGATTTTGAAACTCAGCATCAGACAAAGCTCTCCTGCCCAGACCAATAATAGAAATCGATTGGGGCAGTTTTTGATCAACAAATAAATTGTATAAAGCAGGGTAAATTTTTCTCTTAGCTAAATCCCCCGTTGCTCCAAATAAGACAAAGGTCATAGATTCCATTTTTTCGTTCCTCCTTTTTATTGAACACATTTCTTAAAGAAAACTCGCCGATTGGCAAGCCCTGCCCTTGGGCGCAGACAGGGGCGTAGCCCTACTTATACTTTATTCCTAAAATTTCTCGCTACGTCGAATTGTCTTCCAGCTAGAAATTTATACTTTCTTAAAATGTAAAAACTATTTTTTCTCCATTATAGAAATATTAGTTAATGGCGGAATAAAGCTTATTAAAAACTAAACGAAAGAGGCTTGGACGATAGGAACAAAAAATAGAGAATTTTCTCTGTAACTGCAGCTTCTTTTGAAAAGATTGTATTGTAACAAATATAAATCAGGAGCCTAATATCTCTTCGGAGTAACGCACTTTAAACATAAACAAATTTCCTATACAGAAATGTTATTTATTATTTAGAAAATTCATATCCAGATTATATATTATTCTGAAAACGAATGCAATTGTAAATATATAGCTAAGGTTCTGGTGCAAAAAAAATTTATTCCCTGTGGTTCGCAATATAATCTGCCGTTCGAATAGCTAAGGCTACGGTTGTCAGCGTAGGATTGGTGAGCCCCGTAGTTGCTCCCATACTGTACTCCTAAAACTTCCACCTACGTCGAACTCGCTTCTATCTGAAAATTTATACCTTCCTACAGTGCACAAAAGCCATCACCTTTTGATGATGGCTTTTTTCGCTTATAACTTTCCCTTCTTACTCTCAATAAGCTCCTAAAGTTATCTGTTCCAAGTGTGGCAGCCCGATGTCTGCCTGCTAAAAATCCTGCTACAGCATAATGCTCCTTTGAAATTTTAAATTCCTCTGCATGGAATAATACAAATTGTATAGCTTGTACAAGATCCTTCGTATTCCTAACCTAAACTAATTATTTTCTATCTATTCCATATAAAACATTTCTACTAATTCAACAGCAACCGGGCTATTATCCGGATTTGTTTTCATTAATGGTTTCATATATTCCCACCATTTTCTACAAATCGCGGTTTCAGCCATTTGATTCCATTTCTCTTCACTTTCAATTTCTACATAAGCAAATAACTTTCCAGTTTCTTTTTCTAAAAAAATAGAATAATTATGAGCTCCATGTGCTTTTAACTCTTTTACCATTTCAGGCCAAATTTCATCATGTCTCTGTTTATATTCATCATAACTGTCTTTATTAACAAACATGATAGACGCTTTTCTAATCATTATTCATTCTCCTTTGTTCTTTTTAAATATCGTCAGAAACTTCTTTAATATAGAGTCGCTGCCTGATAGCCAACATCCATTAAAATGTAACAAAACTATCCGAACCCGTAAAAGGCTGTAAATGAAGAGACATTTACAGCCTTTACATATTACACTACGAGATTAATTCTTTCTCATCGTTTTTTTTATTTTTATAATTCACATAATTCTCATAGCCAACCGGATTATTCCCCCATGACTTTTCATAGGTCCAACCTGTTAATTGTTCAAACACCTGACGAGATTCTGGAGTAACACTTTTTTTAGATCCACCATTTTTCAAGCGTTCAATCTCAGCTATCAAGGTAACATGATTTTCTTTTGTTAATTTGTAACGGAAGGAAACAATTAATCCACCAATTAAGAAGAAAAGTGTACCAAACAATAGGATAAATATGATAGTATTAACTACAGAGTCTGGTTGTGTTTCTTGACCTGAAACAAATCCTGATGCGTCTAAAATAGCACCTACTAGAAATACTGCGAGTGCTTGCGTACCTTTTCGGATTAAGCTCATAACTCCAGCGAACACTCCTTCACGTCGC
The DNA here is from genome assembly GCF_038440375.1 of Bacillus sp. OTU530. Taxonomy (NCBI): domain Bacteria; kingdom Bacillati; phylum Bacillota; class Bacilli; order Caryophanales; family Bacillaceae; genus Bacillus; species Bacillus sp. OTU530. Next base: position 143,586 of record NZ_JASATP010000002.1, on the reverse strand, counting down.
TGACCCGTTAACGCTTCATCCACATCAGGAATAAATGCATAGTTGTTCCATGGAATATAGTTAAGTCCACCGCGTCCCAACCCTGCAATACCAATCATAACAAACAATAGCGGTAAACTATTTGTCATATCAGTAAACTCTAATACGATAAATCCTGCAATACCAAGAATAAATAGAGAAATCGCAGTGCGGTAAGCCGGAGCTGGATTCAATTTAATAGTTATTGTCATCGCAATCCATACACCAATAATTTGCAGCATAAACATAAATGCTAATAAATTAGAAGCAACTACAGCACTTTTCATAAGAGCAAAGACTACAAAATAAGTGAATACCGCGTTAAATACGTCTTGGCTTAAATATCCGCCTAAATACATACCTAAGTGGTGACGGAATGTTTTTACACGCAAGGTAGAGAATAAATCAAGATAAATCTTTTGAACATTTTGTAAAAATGTTCTCTTATCTACCAGCTTTTCCTCGGGAATTTCATCAAAAGGGCGTTCCCAAGTATTTTTATAGAGAAGGCATAACACGATAATAAATATGACGGTAAAAATGATGCCGGAATACAAGAAAGTGAGAGGATCATCTTTACCTAGAGTTTCTACAAGACGTCCAGGAATAAATGCAGCAAATACAGCAGAAGCCTGAGCGATAAACATTCTTGCGCCAGTAAATTTTGAACGAATCTTATAATCGTTGCTCATTTCTGCCGCTAGTGTATCATAAGGAATTAAGACCATAGAATACACGAGTTCAAAGATAATGTACGTTAATAGATAGTACCAATATCCAAATCCATCGACCCAAATTAACGTATAGACAAGAACAAGAGGAATCGCAGCTAAAATAAAGAATTTCCGTCTCCCAAACCGGCGACCTAGCTTTGTTTTATGAAAATTATCTGTAATATACCCCATTGTTGGCGCAGCAACTGCATCGACTACCCGGGCAATCGCGAAAATGGAACCAGCTTCAACGGCGGTTAATCCACAAAAGGTTGTAAGAAAATATAGTAACCACGCAGCGGTTAAGGCAAAGGCTCCTGCTCCTAAAAAATCACCTAATCCATAGGACAAATAATTAATAAGTTTTATTTCTTTTGACCTTTCTCCCATTTTGCCTTCCTCCAATTTATGAAACCGTAATCAAAAATCTGAAACACTAATATATAAAGATCTTTTTAAATATTTACAGTTGTAAGGTTCCGAACTCCCACGAACCAGCAGGCGAGAGCTCGGACACCTTTCTTTAAATGTTGTAATATAAATATTCTACTAAGCAAAGAATAGCCATTGATTGTCCATAAGGCATACCTGTCACAGGGATCTTTTTATAGAAATCTAGCGTGTCTCCCATTGCTGTACCAGCAGATACATGCTGTAGTTCCCCTTTGTCATCGATATTTTCAATAACTGCTTGGACTGCTTTTAATGCCATATTCAAATATTTTTTATCTACATGACGTTTACGAATAGCTTTTAAAGTACCGAATGCGAAACCTGCTGTACAAGATGCTTCTACATAAGATGATGGATCATCCAATAAAGTATGCCATAAACCGTTTTCATTTTGACATGCTTCCAAAGCTTCTAATTGTCTGTCAAGTGTATCAACTAAGATCTGACGAACTGGATCATTTGTTGGCAAATCAATTAAATCTAAAAATTCAGGAATTGCAATTGTTATCCAAGAGTTTCCACGGCCCCATAGTGCTTCAGCGAAGTTGTGATTCCCTTCAAAAGTCCAGCCATGGAACCATAATCCCGTTTTCTTATCAAAAAGATACTTAATGTGTACTAAAAATTGCTTTTTAGCTTCTTCAATGTATTCAGGTTTATTTAGCAAGAGACCGATCTTCGCCAAAGGTAAAACACTCATCATTAATGTATCGTCCCACAATTGTTGGTAGTTTTCTGAACCAAAGACAACGTGTTGAATGGCACCATCTTTTGTTCTCGTCATATCGTGATATAACCAATCGCCCCATGTTTCTAAATATGGTAAATAAGTTGGATTTTCTGTTTCTTCATATAAATACGCAAGTGTTATCATTTGCACCATCGTATTCACATTTTTCTCAACCGGTGGCTGTTTAAATTGCTCATCGAACCAGTTAATAATAATATTCAATACTTTTTCATTTTTGGTAAGCTTGTAGTATTTCACCATTCCGTAAAGGCCTACGCCTGCTGTCCATTCCCAGTAATTAAAGCTCTTATTATCTATTTTACGTCCATCTGCAAGAGGAATCGCATACTTTCCTTCTGGATCATTTAGATTAACTAAGTTATCAATTAATAATTCAATTTTTTGTTCAATTTCTTGTCTTTGCATCGTTAAAGCACTCCTTTTTATGAATAAATTGGCATGGTTGTTAAAACTAATGGTACTGCTTTAAAAAATAAAATATTGTATAATATTAGAGAGATAACGTTTTCATTACACGTTAACTTTTGATTATCTTTCCTGTCTTTATTATACTTCTTTTTTTCAAAAAATCTGCTATTCAGAAGCAAACCCACTGAAAAACAACATTTTTTATCTGTTTTTTAAACATTTAACTTTAAATCTATTACTTCATCATAAAAACAAAAGTTAAAAACAAAAACAAAACAACATTTATAAATGTTATGTACCAAGCTTTTTTTTACACTGCAGGAAAGTATAAATTCCCTACAGTGCAAGTGCAACTACATCTCTGGCTTCGCCCGAGGTCAGGGCGAAGCCAATCGACGAGTTTGCTCTAAAAAAGGCTTGGTACATGATTTTAAAACTATTTAATATTCTCTAAATCACAGATACAGTTCTATCTTACCAACCATCCGCCATCTACTGCTATAATGTGGCCATTCGTGTAATCAGATGCACGGCTTGCTAGGAACACAACTGTTCCCATTAAATCAGCTGGTGTTCCCCAACGTTCCGCTGGAATACGTGATAATATCTCTTTGTTGCGTGCTTCATTTTCACGGATTGGCGCTGTATTTGCTGTTGCGATATATCCAGGTGCAATTGCGTTAATTTGTACATTATGCACAGCTAATTCGTTTGCAAATGCTTTTGTAATCCCTGCCACACCATGTTTGCTAGCCGTATATGGCGGTACAAATTTACCCCCTTGGAACGATAACATCGATGCCACGTTAATGATTTTTCCGCTCTTTTGCTCGACCATAACCTTTGCTACTTCTTGACTTAAAAAGTACAGAGCATTTAAATTAAGATCCATTACAGCATTCCAATCTTCTTCTGTGTATTCCAGAAGCGGCGCTCTACGAATCGTACCTGCATTATTGACTAAAATATCAATTTTGCCGTATGCATCTAAACAAGCCTTGACGATTTCGTTGATGCTTTCTTTCCTCGTTAACTCAGCTTGAAAAAATGTTACATTACGGCCTTCTTTTTCAATAAGCTTCTTTGTTTCGTTCCACTCAGTACCATGTGTGACAATAAACAAATCCGCACCGGCCTTTGCTAACGCTACTGCAAATCCTTGTCCTATCCCTTTGTTTCCGCCTGTTACAATCGCTACTTTTCCGTCTAAGCGAAAGAAATCCATGGAAAATGTATCTAAATTCGTCATTCTTTACCCCACCTTTGTCCAGCTTTATTTTAAATCTTCCATTTTCACTGCATCCATGTCGTCGTACGTGATATTTTCACCGCACATGCCCCAAATAAATGTATAGTTGCTTGTACCGACACCAGAGTGGATGGACCAGCTTGGGGAAATGGCTGCTTGCTCGTTGCTGATCACTAAATGTCTCGTTTCATTCGGCTGCCCCATAAAGTGGAACGCACGTGTTTCCGGCTCCATATCAAAGTATAGATATACTTCCATGCGGCGCTCATGCGTATGGCACGGCATCGTGTTCCAAGCGCTTCCTGGCTCTAGCATCGTCAAACCTAATTGAAGCTGACAGCTTTGGCATACATTTGGATGAACATATTGATAAATCGCACGTTGGTTCAATGTACTTGGATTTCCTAAACGAAGGGGTTCGATATTGTTAATATCAATTTTTACCGTTGGGTATGTTTGATGCGCCGGCACAGAATTGATGTAAAACTTCGCAGGATCAGCTGCATCCTTGGAATAAAACAAAACCTCTTTTGTTCCTTTTCCTACATATAAACCATCACGGCGCTTCATATCGTATTCCACACCATCAAGCACGATTACACCGTCACCGCCGATATTAATCACACCCATTTCACGGCGTTCCAAGAAATAGCTGACTCCTAATTCTTTGCTTAATGAAATCGTTAATGCTTCTGCCTTTGGCATCACACCGCCAAAAATCATACGATCTACATGCGTATATGTTAGATTTACTTCGCCCTCCGCAAAGATTTTTTCTACTAAAAACTGACTGCGTAATTGTTCTGTTGTGTATGTTTTGATATCCTCAGGATGATGCGCATAACGTGTTTCCATGATTGATCCCTCTTTTCTTTTTAGTTAGGTTTTATTAGGAGTTCAAAAAAGTACTCTCTATAGTCGGCGAGTTTTCTTTATTAGCGTGCGATCTTACCAGAACCATTTTCAATAAATTGGAATACCTCTTCAACTGTGAAAACATTACAATCGCCGTGCACAGTATGTTTTAACGCAGAGGCTGCAGTCGCAAATGAAACAGTCGTTTGCGGTGATACTGTTTCCAACAGACCATATAGAATTCCTGCCGCAAATGCATCGCCACCGCCCACACGATCTACAATCGGCTGTATCTCATGTTTCTTAGATACATAAAGTGTACCGTCCGCGTATAAAGTTCCCTGTAATGTATTACTTGATGCTGAGTACACATCGCGGAAGGTAGAACTCATATATTGAATGTTCGGATACATTTCTTTGATTTTTTCGTAATAGAATACTAGTTTCTCTTCTCTTGTTAGCGTGCCCGCTGCTTGTTCAATGCCCAATAAGTAAATGGCATCCAATTCACCGCAGAAGCAAATATCCACATACGGCAATAATATTTGAAACACTTCCGATGCTTCCTTATGGCTCCAAAGCGAGGCGCGATAGTTACAATCAAAGCTTGTCATAACTCCGTGTTCCTTTGCTTTCTGCAGTGCGACGAGCGCTACTTCTTTCAAACAAGCGGACAAAGCTGGGGTGATGCCGGAAAGATGAAAAAGGGATGCACCTTGAAAGATTTCATCAAAATCTAATTCGGCTGCTAGTAACTCTGAGAAACTGGAATATTTTCGATCATACGTCACTTTTGCACTTCGTTCCCCAATCCCCGCTTCTAAGTAATACGTACCCAATCGTTCTCCGCCTGTTAAGAGATAATCCACATGAACGCCATGTGATTGAAGATGACGCCTCACACCTAGACCTAATGGATTGGCCGGTACTTTGCTCACAAAATAAACATCATAGCCAAAATGCGAAAGAGACACCCCAACATTTGCTTCCCCTCCACCATAATGCATCGTCAGGTGATTAGTTTGAGAAAGACGTTCCCCAATATGGGTCGAGAGACGGAGCATAATTTCTCCAAGTGTCACTATTTTTTTCATGGCTGGTTTACCCTTGCCTGTTGCACTTTTTCTACATATTGCCGAGCAAGTGAAGTAATTTGTGCATAATCTCCCGTTTTCGCTGGAGCAACTAAATTCCCGCCTACTCCAACTGCCACACAACCATTTTGAATCCACTTTTCTACATTGTCTAAATCTACCCCGCCTGTTGGCATAATATTTACTTGTGGAAGTGGCGCCTTTACTGCCTTGACAAAATCAGATCCGAAGGCGCTTCCCGGGAATAGCTTCACAATATCTACTCCAAATTCTAATGCACGCTTCATTTCGGTGATCGTCATACAGCCTGGCATATACGGAATTTGATACAAGTTACATAGTTTAGCAGTTTCCTCATCAAAGCTTGGGCTTACAATATATTGCGCACCAGCTAAGATCGCGATACGAGCAGTTGCTGCATCAAGTACAGTCCCTGCGCCAATCACTACATCTCCTCTGTCGGAATAGATGGATGCTAGCTGCTTAATAACAGCATCTGCATCTTGAATCGTAAATGTAATTTCAATACCTAGAATGCCGCCTTCGATACATGCTTCTGACATTCGAACTGCTTCTTCTACAGAATCAGCTCTCAAAACCGCTACAACTCCACATTGGGATATTTTTGTTAAAACGTTTAGTTTATTCATACGACTCCTCCACAAGCTTACATATTAGTAATAAATTAATTTTCTTACTGTCAAAAAACCACTTTAAATTTCCTAATAGGAAACTCAATTTATTATTCAGAAACTATACTTGGATTATATATTATCATGAAAACGAATGCAATCCTAAATACATATTTCTACTTATCTACATTTCGATTCATCTGACCTTTATTTAATGAACTTTATAATAAACTTTATAAAATAAATACTTTTCTTCTTCGTTCAAAACTTGTATCTTATAGACCTTTCCCGTGCTAAGCTTAGCTGCACTTACACTTTCCCCTGAAACTTTCTCACTACGTCGAACGGTCTCCTAGCTAGAAATTTATACTTTCGAAAAGTGCAAAAAAGCCAAAACTTTTTCAAAGAGCGCTTGGCTTTTGTTGTATTTCTTTTACTAAGAAAACAATCAAGATATTTTTATTCGAATCGATTCCATAAATTGCTGTTAACAAATTACAATTTTTGATGGGTAGCAAAACTCAAACAGCTCTTTAAATTTCCTATAAGGAAACTTAATTTACAATTAAGAAATTATATTCGGATTATATATTATCATGAAAACGAATGCAATCCTGAATGCATAACAGATTAACCCTCAATTCCCAAATATGTAAAATTTTAACTTATAAAAGTATAATAAAAGCCTCTGATGACAATTTTATTATTACAATTGTCATCAGAGGCTTTTATCGAAATTAAAGAGAAGCCATTTTATTATCATTATTTGCGATAAGATTGGCTTATTGAATATCATTCAGGATATTAAATTTGCATTTTTGTACTGCTTCAATAATTTGTTTATGAAATTCTTCAGTTAACCTGTATTTTGGCATACTAACACTGATCGCACCATAATTTTTATTATTTAAAGCAATGGATGCTCCAATACAAAATACGCCTTCTTCATGTTCACTATCATCATAGGCATAACCTAACCCTCTAACGTTTACTATTTCTTCCATAAAACCATGTTCTGTAGTAATCGTGTTATTTGTCAATTTAGTTAATGGATTACGGCTTAAATAATTCCTAACTTCTTCATCTGACACATCGGCTAGAACGGCTTTTCCCATTGCTGAACAATACATAGGAACAGTATTACCAACTTTAGAATATAAACATACAGGATTTTTACTCTCTATTTTTGTTACATAAACAATACTATCCTTATCGCGAATCCCTAAGTGAACCGTTTCACTCGTCACCTTTTGCAACTCCTCTAAGTGAGGTTGGGCTATTTGTTTTATATCCAAATTATTAATTGCTTTATTAGCATATTTAATCATAGATAAACCAAGACTGAACCTTTTGGAATCCAGATCCTTTTGAACATACCCTATTAGAAGCAAAGTATCTAGGATTTTTAGAGCTGTAGAAGTAGTTAATCCTGTTTCTTTAGCAATGGTAATTAAAGGCTGCGGTTCATCACACTTAGATAAGAAATCCAAGATAATGGATGCTTTAATAAGAACCGTTCCATAAGGCTGTTTTTTTTCATCCATTGTCTTATCCATTATTTTATCCATTAACATCACTTCCTTGTTATTGATTAAAAGATTGCGGAATAGTTCATAAATATAAAAACAGTAAAAGTCCTTTCTCTTTGCATTAAGAAGGACTTGTAAAAAATCATATCATTAAACACACAAAAAAGAAACTTATTAGAGCGTGTCGCAAAACTACAATTAAATTTTTGAGTTTTCATGACTTTAATTATAAAATTATCGTAAACGCTTTCTCCATAAAGAACAACACACTATTTTGCTTAAAGATAACAATATTTTGACTTTTCAGAAGCCATAATGACAATCCTGGAAATTTATAACTTCTTAAAGTGCGAAAAAGCATTCCGACACAAAAACAGGCTGTGGAGAGGACTTTCTCCACAGCCTGAAACACGACATGCTAAAAATGCGTCATGCTAATGTTTATTATGATGGATTTGTCGACCACATTCCTGCATTTTTAATAAAGATGCGCGGGTTCAATTTCAATTGTGCTACCATAAATTCTGCTAAATCCTCCGGCTGCATTACCTTTTCAGGATTGCCATCCGTTAGATTTTGTTCAATAGCTAAATCTGTCGCCACTGTGCTTGGAGTTAAGGCACTTACGCGAATGTTGTGCTTTCTCACCTCAAGCATTAATGATTCTGTCAAACCTAATACAGCAAATTTAGATGCGCTGTACGCGCTCGTTACAGGCGCTCCCTTTTGACCAGCTGTAGAGGAAATATTAATAATATCTCCTGACTTTCTTTCAATCATTTGCGGCAATACTGCTCTTGTTGTATAATACACACCCATGAGGTTTACTTGGATGATGTTTTCCCACTCGGCAGGCTCTAGCTCCATAAAGCCGCCAAACTTGGCAGTACCTGCGTTGTTAATAAGAATGTCAATCGGACCCAAATCCTCTGTAATATGTGCCACTGCATGGGTAATTGATTCTAAATCTGCAACATTCGCCGCAGCCGCAGACACGTTTACATCAAACTCCTGTAATTCTTCCGCTACTTTTTCCAGATTTGCCATCGTTAATCCGATGAGCCCAATATTTACGCCTTCTTTAGCTAATGCAATAGCAGCCGCACGGCCAATCCCTCTGCCTGCACCTGTAATAATCGCTGTCTTTCCTTGTAATGATTGCATGCTTGCACATCCTTTCTTTACTTCAGCTATGTAACAATAGCTTATTATAAGGATATATTTCCAAAAAAGCGAATCTCCTGTTCAGAAATAGAGCATCTGATCTGCTTGAGTAAGAGATACGACCTATTTTCTTAACAAGCAGAAAATTTGTATTATAACATTACATTACGTTATAATTTAAATAAAGAAAACTCACCGATTGGTAAGCCCTACCTTCGGGCGAAGACAGAGGCGTAGTTACACTTATACTGTATTCCTAAAATTTCTCACTACGCGAAATTCGCTACTAGTCGAAAGTTAACATTTTATTCCAGCATAAGAATTTAAGAAAGGAGATGCATGCATGAAGCTGAACACGCATAGTTCTACACCGCTTTATATTCAGCTAAAGCAAGCACTTACAGAGGATATTCATAGAGGTATATACTCCCCTGGCGAAAGACTGCCAACGGAAACAGACTTATGTGAAATCTATGGTGTAAGCCGAATTACAGTTAGAAAAGCCGTTCTGGAATTAGTAGAGGAAGGCTTTCTTGTCAGGCAGCAAGGAAAGGGAACATTTGTGCAACATCCAAAGGTAAAACGGGAATTAATCGCAGTCAACGGACATTCCGAGTATATGTCGGAATTAGGGAAAGCCCCCCACAACAAGATCCTTTCATTCAACATCCAGCCTGCATCTAAACAAATTGCTGCAGTATTGTGTGTCTCTTCAGAAAGTGATGTACTGGAACTGCAGCGTATTTTATATTTTGACGATAAACCTCTCGCTTTGGAAATTTCTCATTATCCCCTTAGTGTCTTCCCGAACTTGAATCAGTACGTTCAAGATTCGATTTCTATGTATGAGACATTAAAAAGCAAGTATAATGTAACACCTGTTCATAATCAGAAATTATTAAATTTAATCTTTGCCAACGCCGCGGAGGCAAGGCATTTGGAATGTGAAGTGGGAGAACCGCTCTTTAAGGTTGAGAAAATTGCATATGATGTCACCAAGCAGCCGATTCATTCTTCCTTTCTATATTATCCTGCAAACCGTGTGACATTTACAATCGATACATCTACCTCATAAGAAAAGGGGAATGAGTCCACGTTATAATGTGCGACTTCATTCCCCTTTTTTCCTTATGTATTCTTTAGCTTCGAACAATGGCAGAATCAGAAGTATAGTCTTTTCCGTAGCCAAATGCTCCATAATATTGGCAGGTTTGCGATGCAACTGTGGCTCCTATATGCAAGGCCTGTTTTACGTTCTTTTCTTGTACATAAGAGGAGAGAAAGCCTGCAATAAAGGAATCGCCAGCCCCTAACGTATCTACAACCGAGGTTGGGATAATAGGCTGTTTGTATATTTCATTTTCAATTGATAAAATGGCACCTTCTCCACCACGTGTGATGCATACTACCTTTGTCCCTAGCGAATGTACCTTCCCAATTAATTCTACACACTCCGGCTCCGTTAGGCCGCTTCCAGAGAAAAAGGCATAGCTTATATGCGGACAAACTTGCTGCAAATACGGTTCTTCTTGATTGGTAGAAAAGTCAAATGCAATATCAATCACCTGACTTAATTTCGGAAGATGATGCTCTAGACGGCTATACACACTTGTATGGAGAAGGTCGTGCTGACGGATATAATCAAAGTCCTGCTCATCCAGCACAATTCCCATCCGTGATTGAACACCTCCCTTATTGGAGCCGACAAAAATACGATCCCCTTCCTCATCAAGCGTAACAACAGCCATTCCGTTCTCCCCGACAGCTTGTCTGATTCTGCTGATGTCTACCGTTTCCTGCCGTAGCGACTCCAGCACATGGATAGCTGCTTCATCGTTTCCTACAATCCCCATATAGGAGGACTGTTCATGATTTAATCGGTTGCATAACACCGCTACATTCAGTGCATTGCCACCAGGATAAATTTTCCCCTGATCTTTATAATAATCTACTACGTTATCCCCGATTGCCAATAATTTCATTGATATTTCCTCCCCATTATCCTTTTATACTTCCATTTGCAATCCCACGAACAAAATATTTTTGCAGGAATAAGAAAACAACAACAATTGGTACGGCTGAGATTGTCAATCCAGCCAACAATACTCCCCAATCCGTCTGCAATACATCCCGGAACTGCATGAGCCCAGCCGGTATTGTTTTTAAACTATTATCGTCTATAAAGATAATAGCAAACATAAATTCATTCCATGTATGATAGGCTGTCAAAACGGTAGCTGTCGCTAAAATAGGCTTGCTCATTGGCAAGAAAATCCTTACAAATATCCCCAAGCTTGTACAACCATCTAGATAAGCCGACTCCTCAAGCTCTTTCGGAATAGATAGAAAGTAAGAACGAATGAGCAATATTGTGAATGGGATACGATACGCAGTATAAGGAAGAATCAACGCCCAATACGTATTATACAGACCGATTGACTGAATCATCTTATAGAGCGGAATTAAGCTAACCTGAGGAGATAGCATAAGTCCCCCTAAACAAATAATAAGAATAATAGATTTAAACTTAAATTCAAACCGGGACAATCCATATGCACCCAATGAGCTGACTAAAACAGTTATCATACAAGTCAGCGCCGTTACAATTACGCTGTTTAAGAAGTAGGAAGAAATTCCTTGGTTCCAAGCAGCCGTGTAATTTTCAAATAACCATTGCTTAGGAAGAGCCCAGCTATGAGTAAAAATTTCATCGGTGGTCTTGAATGAACTCATTACCATCCATAGTAATGGATAAGCAATGACAACTAAGTATGCAATCAGCATCATGTATACACCTGTTAGCCCAGCATAGCTTGTTCCCCGTTTTTTTCTTTTCACAGCTTCCACAGATAGGGTTGCTGTCACAGACTCCGGCTTTGAAACCTCCATGCTTACTCCTCCCTTCCTGTTTTGAATAGCCCCATTTGAACAGCGGAAAGAATTACGGTGATTATCAGAATGACGGTTGCGATTGTAGATGCATATCCCATCGCATCCTTCACAAATGCATTCTTATATAAGTATGTGCTCAGTACCTCAGATGCATTTCCTGGCCCTCCGCCTGTTAAAATATACGGCTCGTTAAATACTGTAAACGCTCCAGCCAAGGTCATAATAACGGTTACAAATGACATTTCCTTCGTTTGCGGGACTGTAACATGGAAGAACAATTGTATTTTATTCGCACCGTCTATTTCACCAGCCTCGTATAGTTCGGACGAGATTTTCTGAATCGCCACGATATACAGCATCGCGATATACCCAATTGATTGCCATTGAGATACTGCAATCACCGCATACATTGCGGTATCGCTATCGCCTAGCCACGCCTTTGCCAGATTATCCAGTCCTATCCCGCGCAGTAATTGATTTAGCAATCCAATATCGGGATTATAGAAAAAGCTAAATAACAGCGCGATGACAGTCATCGAAATCACAACGGGAAGAAAATAGATAGTTCTAAAAATAGGGGAAAACTTGCGAATCAGCTTGTCTTCTAAAACGGCAGCAATTACCAATCCCCCAAAGACTTGGCATATAATTGAGATAATTGCATAGAGAACATTATTTTTTAAAGCCTGGTAAAAGACTGGATCTTGAAACAAGTTTACATAGTTATCGAGCCCTACGAATATTTTATCTGGAGAAAAGGAGCTCCACTTATAGAAGCTGGAACTGATATTTTGGAAAATCGGAACATAGACAAATAATAAAAATACCAATGCCGGAAACAGATATAGGAATGGTATGAACTTATTGCGTTTTAACACGATTGTCTCACTCCTTTTACTGAAAGAGAAGGCAGAGGGCTGCCTTCTCCTCTCTCGCGTCATCAATTTTCAGATGCTCTTAGGGCATCCGCAGCTTTTTGTACCTCTTTCATAACCTCTTGAGGAGTTTTTTCTCCATTCAGCATCAGTTGAGTATTCGTTAAGTACGCATCTACTATTTCTATATCCACATCTGTATCAAACCAAGGAACCATTTGCTTAGCATTTAAAATCTGATTAACCGCTTCTATTTGAATTGGAGTAGCATTGGTCTCATTCGCAGTCCCTTTTACTGCACTATACTTGCCAACATCCTTCACTAATTTTTCTCCCATTTCCTTAGAGGTTAAGAACTTCAGAAACTCCATTGCTTCTTTTGGGTGCTTTGTTTGTGACGAAACCATAAAGCCTTCAGGTGCCCCTGTTAAATAAGCCGAATCTCCTTTTTGTCCTTCAATTGCAGGGAAATGAAAGAGTCCTAAGTTTTTCACATCTGGTACCAATGAGATTTCGGCTGTTTCTGCATACAGAATGCCAGCTTTACCCGAATTAAATGTTCCTCTTGCATATTCATGGTCAACAGAATTTGAGTTTTCTGTAAAATAAGGGATCAACTCTTTGATTTTTTTCAGTGCTTCTACATAGCCAGAGTCTGTAAATGCTCCTGTTTTCGGATTATAGTCCTTTTCACGCGTTTTTTCGTCAACCAACCTTTGATTCAAAGTTCCAATATAATGGGAAATTGGCCATGTAGCTTTGCTTCCAAATGCGATAGGAGTGTAGTTATTTTCTTTTAATACTTCTAGTACCTTCATGAACTCGTCCCATGTTGTAGGAGGCTGCAAATTCAACTTTGCAAAGATATCCTTGTTGTAGAAAAATGACTTACCGTCCATTTGCCAAGGTACACCGTAATATTTATTATCGAATGAAAACGGGGTGATTTGATTTTGAACAAGCTGGGAGGACCAAGCTGTATCTTCCTTATAATAAGAGGTTAAATCAAGAGCTTTATTTCCTTGTACAAACTTGTAGGCAAATTGGTCACTCCACGTAAAATATATGTCGGGGGGATTATTCGTTCCTAGTAATACTCTAATCTTTTCTTTATAGGAATCATTTAAGACAGCTTCTGTTTGAATGTCGATATTAGGATGCTGCTTTTCGAACTCCTGCACAACATTCTCAAAATAGCTTTTCTCAGGCTCCTTTGGCCACCTGTGGAAAAATTTTAACGTAATTGTTCCCTTCTCATCTTTTGCCTCAGAAGACGTTTTTTGGCCAGAACAGCCGCCAAGCAATAAAGATAAGCCCAAAACTGATGCCAATACAAGCTTTGCCTTTTTCATTGATATTGCCCCCTTATCAACTTATGTTTTAAAGAAAACTCGCCAATTGGCGAGCCCTGCCCTTTGGCGAAGACAGAGACGTAGTTGCGCTTATATGGTATTCTTAAAATTTCCGACTACATCGAATTCGCTTCTAGCTGGAAATTTATCCTTTCTTACAGTATAAGAAAAGCGGATCTGCGCCTTTTGCTCGTGAAGGACAGCTCTCCGACCGATTAGATATCTTTTATCTCATCGGTCGGGGAGCCTTCCCTTACAGTCAGCAGTCCATGTTATCTGAAAAATATTCCTAAAATTTATTATATCTTTGATAAAAACTATACCATAATGTCATATAACATTATATTGTAGATTTTAAAAAGAGTAAATATTCAAAGTTTTATTAAGATAGATTAATATTCCACCTTCCACATATAACGTCTTGTACTTAACGGATGATTACGCGCTTCTGCTAGCTCTTCTGCATACTTACGTAATACACGGTTTAAGATTAGCGGCGCAATGTATCCTTTTACCTCTTCATCGATACCTGCAAGATCGTATTCCTTTGCATCTAAGATAGTAAGCTTCTTTCCGTAGCGCTTAGAGAAGGACAGCGCTCTCTCTTCCAACGCTCTTGTTTCATCTAACCCCAGCAGGATGATAAATGGTACTTTCTCATCAATAATTTCAAATGGACCATGGAAATACTCACCAGCATGGATTGCGTGTGAATGAATCCACTGCATCTCCATAAGAATACAAATACTGAAGGAATAAGCAACTCCATAGTTAGCCCCACTTGCCATTGTATAGATGACAGGCTCTTTTGCATGAGATGCTGCGAACACCTTTGCATTTTCGCCTTCTTGTTGCAATGCTTTTTCATACACAGCTTGTAAATTCTCTAAGCTTGTGACTAACCTTACAAACTTTTCATTGTTTTCAACAACATGCAATACCCCAAAGACTAATTGATATAAAACGCCAAGATTAGTATCGAAAGCGTTTACATCATTACCCCATTCATATTTCAAGAAACGGTCTGAGTTTTTGGCTAATGGAGACTCTGGCTCATTCGTCAAAGCTACTGTATAAGCCCCTTTTTCTTTTGCAAACTTAGCGGCCTCTACTGTTTCAGGAGTCGTTCCGGACATGGAACACAAAATAACTAGTGATTCTTCCCCTAGTTGACGTGGATTTCGATGAATAAACTCATTTGAACTATACAAATCAGAAACAAGTTTTGTTGCTTCACGATCTAGCACATACTTCGCCGGATACATAATAGCAGAGGAACCGCCGCATGCTACAAAAAATATATTGCTGATGCTTTTACTTTGCAATTCATCCAACACAACCTGCACTTGACTGTTTACATTCGCTACCGCTTTACTCATTTCTTTCCACCTCTTATTTTCATTTTATATAACATAGTTTTTTAATATGTTATATATTGTTATGTTACATAATATTTTGTTATGCGTCAATATGTATTTTCTGAATTTTTCTAATATTTCATTTATTACTCTGTTTTGAACCTATATAAATAGGACAGCTCTAAAAGTCCGCAAAAACTAGACATTTAGAACTGCCCTTTCTATCCTATTAAGCAGATTTTCTATTTTCATCCCCAGGGATTATAGGGTTCTTCTTCAACTGGCCATAGAATAAAATACCGCTTGCAAGCAACAGCATACCAAATAAGAAAGTTTTCATATCAGCTGTTCCTGCTTTAATCACCCATAAGGAATATACTGTGGAGAGCACAGCAATCACACCATCAACTACTCGCCCTCTCCCGTTTTCATACGTCTCACCCGTAATAACAAGCTTGAGCTGGAAAATAGAAGAAATGAAATACGGTATTAAATATGAAAGCGTCGCAATGACAATTACAAAATCAAACGCTGCAGAAATGGAATTGGAAACTGTTGAGAAAATGAATAGCTGTCCAAGTAAATTTGTCACAACAAGAGAAAATATAGGAGTTCCTTTTTTATTTTCCTTCAAAAACGCTGGGATAAACATTCCCTGCTTTGCGGCTTGATATGGTACCTCAGAGCTTAACATCACCCAGCCAAGCGTAGAACCAATTAAACTAATAAGTCCTACACCAGCCAATACTTTTCCGCCAATCGGACCAAGTACAGTTGCAATGGCATCAATTAGCGGTTTATCAGAATGAATCAATGCTTCTTGATCCAACATCCCCATAACAAGTGTACTAATACCGATATAAATTGCAAGCGCAATAAACAAACCAAGTGTAGTTGCGCGTTTCACATCCACTTGCTTCCTTGCTCTAGAAGCAAATACAACAGCCGACTCTACACCGATAAATGCCCAAAGCGTCGAGAGAGCTGCATTGTTGATTTGTCCGAATAATCCAATCGCATTACCTGCCTCATCTGTCTTATCCGCGACAAATGGCAACATATTCGCTTTCTCGAATGCAAACAAAGCAACGATAATAAACAATGCAAATCCCATTATCTTTGCAGAAGTTGCCAAAAAGTTAAGTTTACCGGCATTTTCTAAACCGCGTAAAATAATAAAATGGATTGTCCATAGTAACAGCGTACATACAAGGAATGTTAATGCATTTCCTACCTTCAATGTAAAGGAACCGATTGTAAATAATTCTGCTTTACTTGTAAGTACAGGGAAAAATGTAGATAAATACCCCGCAAATGTCGTAATAATTGCAATATTACCAGCCAAGTTTCCAATCCAATATCCCCAAGAAGCCATAAAGCCCGATAAAAGCGAGGCCTTTGAACCTGACTTAAACAATTCCTTAGCATAAATTTGCGGACCGCCATTTAGGTTTGGCTTACGAATTGCTAAATTTCCAAACACTAAGGCTGTCATAAGTACGCCCAAGCCAGTTAAAACCCAAGCGCCTATTACACCAGCCGGGCTGGCAACTTCAGCTAAAGAACGAGGCAGCATAAAAATACCGGACCCGACCATATTCCCGACAACAAGGGATGTCAAAATCCATAACCCGAGCTTATTTCCTTTACTCATTTTATTTGTTCCCCTCTCGACATATCCTATCGCTCAAAAGTAGATGGCTATCTGCTTTTTGCCGTTGCATGTTCTATAATCAGCACAAAAAAACACACCCTCTGACGGGTGTGCAGGCAAACTCATCCGCATCAGACAAAAAGATAGTTCATCATAGCACTCGCTATGACAGTTCTGCACCTATTCGGATACAGCCCCAGCTGCTTTGGTTGGAGAACCGCAGCGCTTCGGCAGTGCTTCCTTTCCATCGCATTCTTCAAGCTCCCCAGCTCTCCCGCTATGTACTCTTAAACACCGCAACCTCTACCTCATCTTGAGCTGATGAGGAAGTATTATTTTATTATACTAAACTAGCATACACAGAGAATATCTATGCGTCAACACGAAACATTATTCCAAATCATGCACCCTCATGATTTTAATTATTCAAAATAAATAAAAATTCAGAATAGACAATAAAATATCTTCTCTCTTTCAAACATATTCACAAATATACAAAATATTAAAAAATTAAAATTTTATATCAAAAAGACAGGTATTGAGTTTTCAGTTACCTTGAAAATGGCGAAAAGAATGCTTTATACCCCCTTGTTTAAATTATATTAAAAAACAAAATCCAAACACTCTAACTGGTATAAATCGTATAAAACTATCCTCCCTGGAATGAAGGTACTCCTTGTTTGACCTCACTTTCATCCCACACCTAAAGGAGTGGGCTTTCCCATTCGGAAAATCTGTAATGTAAAGAAAACTCGCCGACTGGCGAGTTTCCTTTACATTACCTTGCTATTGCTCCTTTTTCAAGCTATAGTACTTACAAAATAAATTACGAAGGAGCACAGCATGATCTATCACACTACATATATATCAGGGACATATAAAGTAAAAGGATACATTGCTTTCCCGAGCGGATTCTATATGTCACCGGTAGAATTACAGGAGAAGATGGAACAATTTTATGAAGCAGATAACCTGCCGCTTACAACGATCGCAAGCTCTACTGGAAAAGACCGGAAATTTCTCCTTTCACACAAGCTCCCTGCCTTCATCTATTGCCGAGGCGGCATCGGAAAAGTCGGCCGCGTAAAAACCGATTGGGTAGAGCAATTTGCAAATCATGGCTACATCGTCTTTGCTCCTTGCTATCGAGGAAACGAAGGCGGCGAAGGGCGTGATGAATTTGGCGGTGCTGAAAATGAGGATGTACTCTCGGCCTATCGTTTTTTGCGCAGCCTTCCATTTGTCGATGAAAACCGCATTTCTATTATGGGATTCTCGCGCGGTGCCATTAACGCGGCGCTAACTGCGGCCGCACTTCCTGATATTCACACGTTAACCCTTTGGGGCGGTGTATCCCATCTGGTGCAGACGTACGAAGAGCGGATCGACCTGCGAAGAATGCTTAAACGAGTAGTTGGCGGCTCGCCATCTAAAGTACCAGATGCGTATACAAATCGTTCACCCATCTGCATGGCGCATCGGATCACATGTCCTGTCCTCATCATGCACGGGACTGAGGATGTACAAGTAGATTTTCAGCACGGATTCAGTATGTACCAGAAGCTGCAGGAGCTTGGACATAAGGTTGAGCTGCACCAATACGCTGGCTTGGGGCATCATCTTCCGCCCCACGTCCATAAAGAAGCCTTGTCTAATATGTTTAAGTGGATCAAACAGCAATCTACTTAAATCGCTCTAATTGCTGAAGCATATTTTCCTTTGTTAAAATAGCAATTTGCCGTTCACCAAACAAATCAAAATGAGGATACTCAGAACGATGATGCAGCGCTCGCGCCGGAATACCATATGCTTCTCCCCATTTGAGCAGCTTATCCAAATCAGAACAGCCTACCTTTGTGACTGTTCTCATCTCGGGAAATCGATCATCAAGCCAATAATGGGTCAAAAACGCGATTTCCCCTCGCTTTACCTTCTCCTTCCACTCTTGCAATTCTTGTCGCTTAATTCCAAAAGCCATCTTCTCACCCTCTCTCATTAGCTTAGTTTCTTTCTAGTACGAAAGCTATATCCATGAATTTTTTCCCTTTTATCTCCTACTCTGTCTGCAGTTGATTCAACTTTCTATACTCTCCCGGCGCCACACTTGTTTCTTCAGAAAAAACAGACGTAAAATAATAGACAGAGGAAAAGCCTGTAGCTTCTGATATTTCTTTAATCGCTAAGTTTGTTGAACGCAGCATTTCAGCTGAGACTCTTACCCTTTCTTTGCGCACAAACGCTGTAAAGGATACACCTAAAATTTCACTAAATAACCGAGATAAATGCCGAGGTGAAATGTGCAGATATTGAGCTACATCCGTCAAAGACAGAGGCTGGGCTAGATTATCTTGAATAAACAGCTGTGCCTGCTGAATCAGTTTATTAGCAGATGAGTGAGCGTGAGGATGTTTACGCTCATCCACAATGCTCATAGGACAAAATAATACTTGCAGCGAAAGCAGCAAACTATAGCCAAGGGACCGCAACAATACATCTGGACACGGCTGACTCGCATGGTCCAGTAATGTTTTCCATAAAAGTGCCGCTGGTGACTGCGTAGCGTCTTCAATATAAAAATCTGATGTTTCAGCAAGCTTTCTAAATAAATGGATAGTCTCTTCGGTTGAAGTACCTTCATCAATTTCAAATCCAACCCACAACAAAGATAAATTCTGCCCTTTGTGAATTCTATGCAGCTTGCCAGGACGCGAACAAAAAAAGGTCCCTTTCTGAAGTGTGTAGTCCTTGCCGTCCTCCAAGTAAAGACCTGAACCATCCAGGACATAACATATCTCAAAAAACGAATGTTTGTGAATTGGATTGTCCTGATGATTCGGATGTGCTCCCCAGTAATAAACGCGAAAAGAGGCCTCATCGCCAGGCAAATAAGCAGCTCCTTTTTGCAGTGTATAAATGGCAGTACTGATATTCATTAGGCTCCTCCAGTTAAACGAAAGATGTTATCAAGAGTTTATCAAAATACCTCTTCACAATCTAACATATTAGTAGTTATTTTATACTCAACCTGTTTACATCCATCCGTGCTTTTCTCCACTAGGTTTTCCTTAAACTCAGAAGGTGTTATGGCCAGAAAAAAAAAAGCAGCCTCCGTATACAAGGCTGCTCCACATTCGTTATTAATACCCTATCCATACATTTCTATTTTCAGCTAAACCCGTACAAGTAAGCTTAACCAGCAAATT
This sequence comes from Bacillus sp. OTU530, assembly GCF_038440375.1. Taxonomy (NCBI): domain Bacteria; kingdom Bacillati; phylum Bacillota; class Bacilli; order Caryophanales; family Bacillaceae; genus Bacillus; species Bacillus sp. OTU530. The sequence goes on along the minus strand of NZ_JASATP010000002.1, from coordinate 123,386 downwards.
TCGGATGAACACACCAGCTTGTACTAAGACGATTGCTCCCGCCCGCCGTGTGCAAACTATATATTCACAATTCAGATTACCCCTAAACGCAAGCGTTTACAATTACCATTTTAAAAATAGATAGTTATTCTTATTGGGCCTTCGCCATTGATTCCTTTGTTTTATCTTCGCCATATCGGGAACGGAAGTACGCTTCTATCTCTTCAAGCGTACGACCATTTGTTTCTGGCATAAATTTGTAAACGAAACCAATTCCTAATAAACCAAGAGCAACGAAAACAAAGAATGTCGTGGATAAGCCTACGTAATTTAGCAATATCGGGAAAGTAAAACCAATAATAAAGTTTACAACCCATAGGAAAAATACACTAATACCAGAGCCAAGACCTCTTAACCTTTGCGGGAAAATTTCTGCAGTCACTAACCATGTTACTGGTCCAATACATCCTTGCATAAAGGCAAGGAATAGAACTGTTAAAGAAAGTACAACATAAGGTAACGCAGCAGATCCTTTCAGAACCATTGAGAAGAGCGCAATAAGGAAAAGGCATGTTGTCGTTCCGGATAAACCAATAATCAACATGGGACGACGGTTAACCCTGCCAATCATCCAAATACCAAATATTACAGCAAGCACTGAAATAAGTCCATTCGCAATGTTCGCAATTAATGCCGTCTTTGTACCGAAACCAGATTGTTCAAGGATTTGCGTTCCATAATACATAATGGAGTTGACACCTGTGATTTGATTCACGACGGAAACTCCAATCCCAACCAGCAAAATCCGACGTAACCATGGTACGGAAAAGTCTTTCATCGTCGCTTTTTCAAGATCTGCATCTTTTCTTACTGCTTCTTCAATTTCATTAAATTCAACATCAGCTTGTTTCTCATCACGTATTAGCTTAAGGACACGCAGCGCCTCATCTTTTTTTCCTTTTGATGCCAGCCATCTCGGACTTTCTGGAACCTTGAGCATACCTACAAATAACAGTAAAGCTGGAATTGCAGAAATAACAAGCATATAACGCCAAACATGCCCAGTACTAGCCATTGCAACACCAAGAATTGCGTTGATGACATAAGCTAATAATTGTCCGCCGGTAATCATAATTTCATTTTGGGCTACCATTCGGCCTCGTTTCTCATGAGGTGCCATTTCTGCCAAAAAGGCCGGTACCATAGATGATGCTCCCCCAACAGCAAGCCCAAGTAAGAATCGGAAGATGATCATGATTGAAATATTAGGTGCAACTGTCGTCCCAAGTGACGCTAACAAGAATAACAATGAAAGATTAAGGATCATTTTACGACGACCATATTGATCTGTTAATCGGCCGCCGAATAAAGCACCAAATGCTGCTCCTAAAAGAAGCGAGCTTGTAACAAGCCCTTCTGTAACTGGCGTTAGATTCAGCTGATCAGGTCTTGCCATAAAGGGTAACGCACCATTCACAACACCAGTGTCATATCCAAAAAGAAGTCCCCCAAATGTTGCCGAAATCATAATCGTTCGTAAATAACTTTTATAATTTCTTGGTTTCTTCATTCCCTGATTACTCATTACTATCATCCTCGTTTATTGTATTTTGCCAAGTTCCAGTGCATACCTTGTTACATGCAAGGTAACCAAAGAAGATGTATATTCAGTATTCAATGTCAAGCACAAACTTTGGCTTAGAGCCTGATAAACTCTACAATAAGGTTTTTGAGATAGTCACTCCCAAAAACCTTATTGTAATGGCAGCTTTATCTATTGTTTATTGGTATTCTACCCATACAGCACCATTGTCAGCGGAGCGTACACAATTCTCTACCCAACGAACGCCTTCTACTCCTGCCTCAATTCCTGGGTACCAAATGTTTTCTAGCGTTTTTCCATGATCTGCCGCATTCATCGCCTTCGCAAAACGAGTATAAAGATTGGACCATGCTTCAAATAAGCCCTCAGGGTGCCCACCGCCAATGCGGTCATCAACCAATGCCTCAGGATACAGATAGTCCATTCCACGTTCTAAAATCTGTACTGGTTTTCCTTGTACTTCATAACGCAGCTGATTAGGCTGCTCGTCCCACCATTCAATACTTGCCTTGGAACCGATCACACGAATCTTTTGTCCGTGCATGGAGCCAGCATTTACGCAGCAAGACCACACAGTACCAACAGCACCATTATCATATTCCATAATTGTGTAGGCATTGTCTTCTAGCGGGGCACGGCTTTTCACAAAGCTTTGGCGTGTACACAATAGTTTTTGGATTTTCATCTCCGGGAGCATAACCTCTGACAAATAGAGTGGATGTGTTCCTAAATCACCCAATACATAGCTTGGCCCTGCCATTTTTGGATCCACACGCCATTTCGTACTCGCATTATTTTCTTCTACAGCCCCAGAGTGGAAGCCGTGCGCAAACTGCATATTTACAATTCGGATTTCTCCTAGATCCCCATTCGCAATCATCTGACGCGCCTGTTCAATTGCCTGATGACCTGAATAACCATATGTGATGCCAACAACACGATTCATCTTTTTCGCAAGAGCTTCTAGTTCTTTTGCCTCTTCAGTAGTAAAGCATAGAGGCTTTTCACATACTACATGCAAGCCAGCCTGCAATGCAGCCTTGCAGATTTCATAGTGAGTGCCATTTGGAGTTGCGATTGAAACAGCTTGAATACCATCTTCACGCTTTGCCTCTTCCGCAAACATCGTTTTATAATCAGGATAGCAGCGCTCTGGATCTACATGTAAGTTAACTCCAAAGTCCCTACCGCGTTCCGGATTAATATCAAATGCACCAGCAACCAATTCAAAATTATAATCACGCAGCGCAGCTGAACGATGAATATAACCAATTTGGCTTCCTCGTCCACCGCCTACCATTGCCCAACGAATAGGTTTATCAATATTTTTTTCACCATAAATCATGTATCATTTCCCCTTTTGTTATCTTAATTTTTTAATTAATAGCCAACACTCTTTAAAAAAGCTATGCTCTGACTCACATCTCGCAAACTCGTATCAGAATTTCTAGGGTCACGTTCTTGTTCAATCGTAATATATCCGTGATAATTGATTTCTTTTAGTAATTTGAGAATTGAATGATAGTCAATAATACCTTGTCCAATCGGGCACATTACCCCCTTAGCGCAGGCGTCAAAAAAGCGGATATGCTCTCCCATCACTTGCTCATAAATCTCTAAATCAATATCCTTAAAGTGGATATAATCTAGCCGATCTGCATAGTTTCGAAGCCACTCCTCCGGATCCATTTTTGAATAATAGAGATGCCCGGTATCAAGACATAGTCCCGCAGTTTCATAAGGAATATCTTCTAAAAGCTGCTTGATTTCGTCTTCAAATTCGATATAGCCGCCTGCATGAGGATGAATAACAGATCTTACGCCGTATTTTGTCCATGCCAACTCCGCGAGTGCACGAATATGAGCCATCATATTATCCCAGTCCTGGTCAGATAAACGTTTTGCTCGATCAGGGTGACCAGCTGCATAATCTCTTTCCTCATGTCCCCAGTCGATGATTACCAAATAAGGAGTTGGAAAGTGTTGTCCATCCTCCTGTGGAGAAGGCGGCAGCTTGGTAATTAATGAGCAAATGTCATCTACTTGACGCAATAAGCTTTCTAAGTTAGACTCTGATACCAAATCGTCAAAAATTGTTCCCGCAATTATCGTCAGATCATTTTTGGCAAGCTCTGCTTGTACCCGTTCAATATCCATCGGAATATAACCATAAGGCCCTAGCTCAATTCCTTTATAACCAGCTTGTGATGCTTCCTGTAATACCCGCTCCCATGGTGGAAGATATGGATTTTTCGGATCATCTACTCCCCAACAACAAGGTGCTCCTGCAATTTTAATTCCCATTTCAAACACCCCTATTTCTTTATATATTGTTTTTGTATTTTAATTTTCATTTTTATCCTTCATCGGACATACTCCCGTTGATTCTCTACGAATTAACTTAGGTAACATTAAAACTGCTTGCTTGCTTTCATTTTTTTTCTCTATCTCTTCTACAAGTAAATCTACAGCAAGTGCACACATATTTCGAATCGGTATTTCAACTGTTGTTAAAGGAGGGTCACTGCTCTTAGATAACAAAGTGTTATCAAATCCTGTAATAGAGAGATCTTCCGGAATCTTTATGTTTTTTTCTCGTGCACCTAGAAGAGTACCTATTGCTAATATATCATTACAAGCCATGATTGCAGTCGGTGGATGTAAAGAATCTAACAAATCTCCTGCTAAGCGCTGCGCATGATCCACACTCGAATCACTTATGACGATCAAGTCCTCATGGACCTCAAGATTATGATCTTGCAATGCCTTCCTATATCCACGAATGCGCTCCTGACTACTCGAGTTATCTTCTGCAATCACTGCAATTCTCCGATGGCCAAGAGCAATTAAATGGGCCGCTAGCTCATATCCTCCCATGAAATTATCAACTGTTACGGTATTAATCGCTAAATGCGGATGATATTCAGAAAGAAGTACGACTGGAACAGCTTCCTTTAATAGCTCAGAAACTACTGCTTTATTCCTAAAACCAGCGGCTAGAATAAATCCATCCACACTTTTCTGTCTTAGTAAGGACACATAACGATCTTCTTTCTCAGCTTTGAAATCAGTACTGCAAATAACAAGATTAAATCCATATTCAACAGCGCGATCCTCTACCGCTCTTGCCATTTCTGCAATTACGGAATTGGATATATCCGGTAATAAAAATCCTATCGTAGATGTCCGCTTTCCTGTTAATGCAGATGCAAGGACACTTGGCTTATAGTTTAGTTCCTCTGCTACTTTTAAAACCTTTTGTTTTGTTTTCTTTCCAATCGGTTGATTATTCATGACCTTTGATACAGTAGATATGGAAACCCCCGCTTTTTCTGCAACATCATAGATTGTGAGTTTCATGTAGTAAGTACCTCCTTCCTTCAACCGAACTAGATAAGTGCATCACGTATAGACAGATCATCCTTTCTTTTCATCGGTTGTTTTAGGCGCTTTCTTGAAAGGTTCCAGCAATGACCTATTCCTAATCCTGTTAGGCAGGCCATCGTCGCCCTCATTATGATTAGCGGACAACACTCTTTATAAAGATATCAATTATTTTAATTAAATACGCTATACCGGAAAGCGCTTTCGACCTGGTTTCATTATAGCAGAAACCGCTTTCCATTTATTTACGAAATAGAGACTTTTATTTATGATTTAAGGACAAAAGAATAGAAAAAACAATTTTTACCGATTACTTTTAGTTTTTTATCCCATGTTACATCAATAAATTTTTAACAAAGATAAAATTATTAAGAAATAAAAAAAGCCGATTGCCATCGACTTTTTCTTTAGATTTTACAAATAAATTATGATTTATTTCATGTTCAATTTTCCATAAAGCTCTCGATTGTATTAATTATAAACTGTTGAATGTACTGCTTTGCCGTTAGCGAATTGGTTTTTCAGCTTTCTCCTTGGGTCTCAGTCTTTTAAGATTTGTTCCTGTTAAATTTTCACGCGAATTCAAGAAGGCAATAATCAATAACAAACCGGGTATCACAAGCTGTAATGGAAGATGCACAAAGCTCATGTCAAATATTGATCCTATGCTATTGTGTTCCGTAACATTCCTTACCATAACCTGCCCTAGAGAGATAATAATCACACCAAGCGGAATCAAAATGGAATGGTAGCTCTGCAGCTGAAATAAGTGGGCGGTTCCAATCGCAGCGCCATAGATGTATACACCTACTTTAAAAAACCCCCCTGCTACCATAATCAGGATAACAACCGCATCAATCCGCTCAAGAAAATCTGCCATGGAAACCATCCGTACTGTCACTAAGAGAGGGACATTTATTCTGTCGATCAAATAAGGGCCAAGAACAGACAACACACCCAGCATATTAATAGTTAATAATACTCCTCCAGTCAAAACTGCAGCCCTTCCCACTGTCTTAGCCTTCTTGCTATCGTTTAACATTGGCCAAACCATGGTGAATACAATCAATTCCCCAAATGGTAATGAGGTAAGATTAGGAAATGATGTCTTCCATACCGCTTTTATTCCTGTACCAAGTACAGGTGTAAGTTGTTTCAGATCGACAACTCCTGAAGCATAAATGATGATCCATGTGATGATCCATAATAGCAGCACAACAGGAAACACCATTTCTGCCATTCGTCCAAACACTTCAACGCCACCGCGGAGAGTATAAATAATAACAGCTACAAAACTTGCCATAATTATTAGGCCAGGGGTTTCAACTAAAATGGTCGAAAGGATGAGTTCAGCAAAGTCCCGGCTAATCCTCGCAGCTTGAGAGATAAAATAAATAATATAAGCGATACATAATGGATAGCCAATAAACCTCCCAAAAGTAATTTGAATGATTTGAATCAATGAATTACCTGGGTAATACTCAGATAATATAGTGAAGACTGATATTAAAATAAGTCCATACAACATGCCGACTAACACGGCCAGCCAAGAATCCTGTTTTGCTTCTGTTCCTATAGAAAAAATGATAGCAGTTCCTATTTCAAAAGCTAACATTAAAAGAAAGAGTTGTTTTATGCCTATTTTCTCGTGATTCATTTTACCTTCACCTTTTCTTACCAAGGAACAACTGAGAAATTAATCTACGTGTCTGAATTGTCATAGCAGAACATTTCTCTCTCCAAATTATCCAATTTTTGCACATTAGTATTATTATCGTTCATCCTCTTTTTTAAACAAAAGTTAAGTGGAAAGCTGTTAGCTTCCAGCTGGAAATTTATACGTTCTTACCGTGTAAAAAGGGCAAGTTACAGTCCGTTTATAATTAGGTATTTATAACATAAATTGGAGAAATAATACTACATAAGTAAAACCATCGCTTTAATCATACTAATCAATAGAAATGAAGAGGAATTCCGAAATGACAAAGATTTGTTTTGCTATTGTGCTCATCTCCTTCATCGGACGGTGTATGTATTATTACATAAATGAGATGCTATCGAAGCTTTTTGTTAATATACACTTTTACACTTTCACTATTTTGGAATTGCTGATAGCGGTTATGGGCGCTTGCTACATAATTGTTACAATTATTATGTTAGTAATTTCCCTTATCCGTAGATTGTTTTTTCCATCCTTGAGAAAAGGGACATGATTCCTGCATGAAAGCGGCGGGTTCTCTCAATCCGCCTAAGAAATTTGGATAAAAGGCAACGTGGAGAATTATCAAGACTTCAACGAGAGGGGTATTTGGCATGATAAAAGAGATACTAGGTTGGTGGAAAAAATTAGGAAGTTCTGACCAAAAGCACACAAACTCTCTAGCTAAATCCTCCCCAACCATTAAAGCCCCCTTGGAAAGCGCTACACTTGGCACAAATCTTTCGCAGAATATAAAACAACTGAAAATAATCTTTGATCGCTCTTCCGACATCGTATATAGGGAATTTCAGTTGGGTGAGATTCAAAAAGGAATACTTGTTTTTTTAGACGGTCTTACGAACATGGAATTGATTGATGACGATGTTATCAAACCTTTACTGGAATACGGGAAGAACTCATTGTCACCATCCATGCTTCGTTTTGAGGAACTGGAGACTATGCTTCGAAATCAAGTGATTTCTGCTGCACAGGTAAGCAGCGGAGCACACATTCAAGAGGTGATAGACCACGTACTGTCTGGGGACACTGCTTTAATCCTAGACGGCGTGGGGCAAGCCCTATTCATCAGTGCAAAAGAATGGGAGTCCCGTTCGGTCGAAGAACCAGCGACAGAAGCAGTGATCCGCGGTCCTCGGGAGGGATTCACGGAAAGCCTACGAACCAATACGAGTCTCATTCGCAGAAGATTGAAAACCCCCGAACTTAAAATGGAAGCATTGAAGGTAGGACAGTTATCGAAAACTGATCTCGTCATTACCTATTTGGACAGTATTGCGGATGAATCTTTAGTAGCGGAAGTCCGTGAAAGAATCAGCCGGATTGACATCGATGCGATTTTGGAAAGTGGATATATTGAAGAATTAATTGAAGACAATCCTTATACTATTTTCCCTCAAGTCCAGTACACGGAACGACCAGATAAAGTCGTCGGCAATTTATTGGAGGGGAAAGTAGGGATTATCGTCGACAATACCCCTTTTGCCCTGACTGTTCCGGTTACCTTTTATGAAATGCTACAAGCCAGTGAAGACTATTATGGACGTTATATAATTTCGACGATGATCCGTTGGATTCGCTTTCTATTTTTAGTAATTGCCTTATTATTTCCATCTCTTTATGTTGCCTTGTTAACGTATCATCAGGAAATGCTTCCGAGCACTCTATTATTCAGTGTGGCCGCCTCTCGTGAATCGGTCCCCTTTCCAGCTATTATCGAAGCTTTGCTGATGGAAATTTCCTTTGAAGGATTGCGGGAAGCAGGGGTTCGTCTGCCGAGGCCGGTCGGACAGGCGGTGAGTATTGTCGGAGCTTTAGTAATTGGTCAGGCCGCTGTTACGGCTGGTCTTGTTTCTGCTCCGATGGTTATTGTGGTCGCCATTACCGGTATTGCTTCTTTTATCATTCCAAGCTTCGGCCAAGCGATCGCAATTAGAATGCTGCGTTTCCCTATCATGATATTGGCTGGATCACTAGGATTATACGGAATATTACTAGCCATCTTGCTTATTTTTAGCCACATGTGCCGTCTTCGTTCGTTTGGCATACCGTATTTGTCCCCTATGGCCCCCTTGCATCTTGGTGACATTAAAGATGCGCTTGTCCGAGCACCTTGGTGGAGCATGATAAATCGTCCGGAAGAGAGTGTAAAAGGCAATCCGCAACGAATGAACAAGTCGCTGCGCCCTCGGCGGCCGAAACGTACTAAGTAGGATTTTTCACGGAAGGGTAATGCTAGATGAAAATACGAATTTTTTTGATTCTATTCTGTTTGATGATGCCGTTTCTCTCTGGCTGTTGGAGTCGAGTCGAGGTCAATGACCTGGCATTTGTAACCGCAACTGGAGTCGACAAGATGGAGGATGGCAAAATCCGTGTAACACTGCAAATAGCTATTCCGCGAATGTTAGGCGCTCCAGGTCAGGGGGGCTTTGGCGGTGAAAAGGATATAGGAACCAAGGCTGTATGGGTCGTTTCAGAAAAGGGGATCACGATTATGGATGCCTATCGGAAACTCCAAGAGAAATTGCCGCGGGAAATTTTCCTTTCCCACAGCCGTATTATTATAATTGGAGAAAAAATGGCCCAGGCCGGTGTTTCACCGATACTCGATTTTTTTACTAGATACCGGGAAGCGCGCATGCGCAGTTATGTATTATTCACAAAAGGGGAGGCTTTAAAGAATTTAAAGTTTATTCCTAAATTCGAAAAAATACCAGCTGAAGTCATGAGAGAAGAAGAAGAAAGGGATATGGGATTAGGGGTAAATCTGAAGGATTTTACCCATATGCTTGTGGCAGAAGGGGTGGAACCGATTGCTTCTGAAATAGAACTCGTGCCTTCGAACGTAATCAGAGGAGAGGAATCCCCAAATCAGAAGTCTCAGTCAAAGGTGGAAACTAACGAGTCTATCGAAGGGGCAGCGATATTCAAAAAGGATAAATTAATCGGTTGGATGAATGACAGAGAGACGAGAGGAATTCTTTGGCTACGCAATAAAATAAAAACAGGGGTAATTACGATAAACATCCCAAAAGAAAAGGGGCATGGAAAAGTAAGTGTTCAAATTTTTAAGTCAGAGACGGAAATTATCCCCATTCTGAAACAAGGAGAGTTAAGCTTACGAGCCAAAGTAAGGGTTAATGCCGATCTTTATGAAAACAGCTCGAAAATGGATTTAAGTAATCCTAGAGAGGTTCTATTTTTGGAAAAAAAGTTGGGGGAGGCAATTGAAGATAGAATTCAAGTAACACTTGATAAAGCACAGAATAAATTCAAGTCGGACATTTTTGGCTTTGGAACAGCTGTACAACGAAAATATCCAAAAGAATGGGAAAATAAGTTTAAAGCACGATGGGATCAGGAATTTCCCAAACTGCCAGCTAAAATTAACGTCGATGTGACGGTGGATCGTACAGGTTTAACGAAAAAATCGCTGATGTGGGAAGAGAAGGAGTTTCAGAAATGATAAAGGTAATTATGATTATAGGCTTTTTCATGCTGCTTGCTGCTCGAGATGTGCCCCAATTGATTAAGAATAAAAAATATCGAAAAGATCTGCTCATATACAGCTGTTTGATGTTGATAGGATTAATCTTGAGTATTCTTGCAGCTTTCCACATTTATCTTCCCATTTGGGTGCAGAGTTGATTTCAGGTTTTGTGCCCTTTGCCCTTGTAGGCACTCATTTGAAAGGTTATACCTTCTTGCAAGTGCAAACAAAAAGAAGACACTGCCTATAAATATGTATGACCTGCACCCCATTGTTAGCTGTGTCTAACAGTGAGGTGCAGGTCAGTAGCGTTAGTTATCCATTACATCCTGTTTACGAAATATAAAAATTCAGTTTATCAACAGCTTCTCATAACAACATTTTATTTTAACAATGCTCTCAGAAAGTCTAATTTCAGCTTCGCATTATCTTTGCTAATAACATCTACGCCTGTATCAATATTTTTTTTAACATCTTCTCCTTTGATGACCTTTAATGCAGTTTCAATGCTGATATACCCCATATCATAAGGATTTTGCGCCACTGTCCCAGTTAAGGTTCCATTTGCTATTAACTCAATCATTTCGATAAGTCCATCCGCTCCTACGACTGGCATGTTAAGCCCCTGTTCCTTAATGACCTCTAAGGCATCCATTGCCTTTGTGTCGGTTGTGACATATACACCTTTTATATCAGGATGTTTCTGCAAAATCGCTGTCATTACTTCTCTAGTTGTTGAAGATTCATTTGGTGCATTTACTTGTTCCGTCACAACTTTGATTCCTGCATTTTCCAAACCAAATGTAGCTCCTTTTATCCGTTCCCTGAAAACTGGATAAGTTAAATCATCAGCCAAAAAGGGAAGGGCTACCTCATCTCCGGGCTGCAGCTGCGAAGCTAGTAATTCTCCTGCTTTTCTGCCCAGCTCATAGTTATCGGTGCCAATATAGGCGGTTTTATGTTCTAAAGGGATGTCTGTGTCTACTAGTAATACAGGAATCTTATTTTCAACAAATTTCTTTAAAATAGACATAACAGCAGCTGATCCATCAGGAGAAACAACTACTACATCTGGACGCTCGTTAAGCACTCTTTTTAATGTATACTCTAGTACATCCTTTTTTGAGGTGTTACCGGGTGCGACAACTTTACCATTTATATCAAACTCTTGAAATCCCTTTTCCGCTCCTGCCTTCACAATATTCCAATACTGGGAATCCATTTCTTGTAAAACAACTACCACTTTAGGTTCATCACCCGTTCCACGGAACTTGACTATGTATCCGATTACGGTGGCTAGAAACAACAAACTAATTAATAGAATGTACCACTTCCTTCTCATCATTTATCTCCTTGCTATCAAAGTTTTGCAATTTCATAACATTAGGGACAAATAGGCTGCTATTTATGCTTTGATTGCTAAATCAAGCTATGTTTCCCTTCAATAAAATGAATTGCTCCTGATTTTACACACATAACCGTCAATTGCATTTTCTTTTTCTGTATTATAGCATAAAATCTTAGCTCAATCCCTTTGTAGCCAGCTTGTGACGCTTTCTGGAGCATCAATTCCGATGTTGAGAGATACAAATTTCCAGATCATCTGTACTCCTGTTAAAGGAGGATTTCTGTTCTTAAGTAACAAAGCGTTGCCGAATCCCGTAATAGAGAGGTTTTCAGGAATTAAGTTGTTTAATTTAAGTATATCATAACAGAAAGCGCTTTTTTTATTTACAAAATAGAGACACTTCCTTGTATATCTTCCAATTTGGGTACAGGGTTGATGTCATTTCTAGGTTCTCTGCTTTGATGAAGACAGCTCTTTCATCTGATGCAAAGCAAAAGCCCATACAAACGCTTACAAATGCGTTTGTATGGGCTTTCCCTAACAAGCTCTAACCAGTCCTGCTATCTTAACTTCTAAAGTTATCCTCTATTTGTTCTAATGATAGTCCTCTAGTCTCTGGTAAAGCTTTCACTACATAGATGATTCCCGCAATACCGAACATAGCAAATAAGAAGAATGTTGCTGAAAGTCCGATTCCATCTAGAAGAACTGGGAAGAATAATCCTACTAAAAAGTTGCAGAGCCATAAGAACAAAACAGCCATTCCCATACCAATCCCACGTAAACGAACAGGGAAGATTTCAGCAAGTATGAGCCATACCATAGGACCAATAGCTCCTTGGAAAAAGGCTAAATAGATTACTGTCATGGATAATACTACATATGGCAGCATTGGAGATCCCTCAAGTACTGAAGCGGAAATACCAATAGTGATAAGCGCCACGGTTACACCTGTTAACCCCGTAAGCAACATTGGTCGTCTATTCATTTTATGCAGTAGAGACATACCAACAATAACGGCAACAACAGCAATTAATCCATTTGCTACGTTTGCAATTAAGGCTGTTTTTGTTCCAAAACCGGAGTTTTCAAGAATTTGTGTTCCATAGTACATAATCGAATTGATACCGACTAATTGTGATATAGATCCAATCGTAATCCCAAGAATCACAATGCGTCGAATCCAAGGTGTTCCTAAATCTTTGAAACTGATTTTTTCTACGTTTTGATCGTCTGAAATATGTTCTTTCATTTCTTTTAGTTCCTGCTCAGCAATACTTGCACTGCGAATTTTTTGAAGGATCTTCAATGCTTCAGCCATTTTTCCTTTTGATGCTAACCAACGAGGACTCTCGGGCAGAATCAGTACGCCAATCCAAAGCGCCACAGCTGGTAATGTAGCAATGACTAACATGTAACGCCATACATGTCCTGCCTCACCAAAAACATTTCCAATCACCGCATTACATACATAAGCAAGAAACTGTCCAGTAACAATCATCAATTCGTTTTGCGTAACCAAAACACCACGCCTGTCTGCAGGAGATATTTCAGCAAGATAGGATGGAATGACTACAGAAGAACCACCGACAGCAAGTCCCAATAGAAAACGGAACATAATCATTACAGTCATATTTGGCGCTATCACGCAGCCTGCTGCAGAAAAGAAAAACAAGATTGCAAGATACAAAATAACCTTCCTGCGTCCTTGACTATCCGATAAGCGCCCGCCAAATATGGAACCAAAAGCAGCACCTAATACTAAAGAACTTGCTACCAAGCCTTCCGTGAAAGGGCTTAAATCTAATTGGTCAGGTCTAGCCATAAATGGAAGTGCACCATTAATAACTCCTGTATCATACCCGAATAATAACCCGCCAAAAGTTGATACAATAGTGACTAATTTCAAGAACTTTTTCGGATCCTTTTTCCCAGCAGGTTCAGGTTGAACTGAGTAATGATCAGAAACTCTAGCATTCTCCATGTTAAAATTCCTCCTTCGTAGTATGTTTTTTAACAAAGTGCTTATCCATCATATTTCTCTACAAATATGTTTGTAAAAGAAACACCTCCCTTTTAGTAGAGCTGGATAGAATAAGCTCTCTAGTAAAAACCTTGCGGCGGGACTTGTTATGTATTCAAAGCCCCTATTTCAAATCCTATACACCTAAAGCGTTTACATTATTTCCTCTTTAAAGAGAACTCGCCGACTGGCAAGCCGTTAGGCGAAGACAGAGGCGTAGTTGCTCTTACACTGTATTCCGAAAACTTCCGACTACGTCGAATTCACTTCTAGCTGGAAATGTATACATTCTTATAGTGTAAAATACCTTATCCAGATTTTTTGGAGGACACGTAATACTTCTTTTCTTAGGTTTTTCTTTTTAATACAAAACACTAAGAGCAAACCCTTATTTTGTAATCGCTTTCTTAACGAGGTGAAAATAAGACATTCATTTCAAACTAACCAATGATATGATAATAAAATAATTATCCTTATACTCCAGAACATGTGCTGTTTATCTTTAAAGCCCCTTTCATTAGCATTGGCTTTTAAACATTCTCATTCCATGTTCAATGGTTATATCGGCTATTCAAATGAGGTCACCTACATTTAATAATGTAGCCGCTTTACATAGATAATTGTATAAAAATCTATAATAATAGTATTTAAATTTTAAAGACATCTTTTTTGGATTTTAAAGACATGTGTAAATACTACACTAAAGCAAATAGTTTTTCTATATAACTCTCCATTCATTTTGCGGCATAGTTAACAATTCGATGTGCTGGAATACCATCTCCGGATATGGATATGTATAGAAATTTTCATAAAGACAATACTGCTTTCCAAATTTCTTTTCGTGTGACATGAAACTTAGACTCCCTTGAATATGCCTCTTTCCTATTTCCATCTGTAAACATAAAAACCCCTCCTATGCAGACTGTATGGACTTCTAGCCAACTGTCTGTATAGGAGGGATAATATCAAGCTTAAGCTTTTTTATTTTTGCGAGAGTCAAGAAGAACTGCCGCTACGATGATCGCTCCCTTTAAAATTTGCTGCCAGTAGGAGGATACGTTCATTAAGTCAAGTCCATTGTTTAGAACCCCGATAATCAAAGCGCCAATCATTGTGCCTGGAATCGTACCAATTCCACCATTTAAGCTTGTTCCGCCGATAACCGCAGCGGCAATTGCATCCAATTCATACATTAATCCAAGGCTTGGCTGTCCTGCAGAAATACGTGCTGTTAACATCAAACCTGCAATCGCTGATAACAAACCAGCGTATGTGAAAATCATAATTTTGTAGCGATCGACTGGAATCCCGCAAATACGTGCAGCTTGTTCGTTTCCGCCGATTGCGTATGTGTACTTACCAAATCTCATTTGACTTAACATAATATGCGAAATAATACCCATTACGATGAAGATCAGGATTGGGAAAGGAATACCAGCGACTGTACCTTTTCCGATAAACATAAACGACTCTGATAAGTTACCAATAGGTCTTCCGTCTGAATATAGAAGCGCTAAACCTCTTGCTGCTGTCATCATTCCTAATGTCGCGATGAACGGAGGGATTTTTCCTTTTGCAGAGATCGCACCGTTAATGAATCCAGCTGCTGCCCCAATGGCCATACCGATTGCAAGTGGAACGAATAATGGATATTCGCCAGGATGTGCATAACTTGCAGCGACTACAGATACAAGGGCAATAACAGAACCAGGAGATAAGTCGATCCCCGTTGTAATGATGACCATTGTCATACCCATTGCCACAATACCGATAAAAGAAATTTGCCGCACTACGTTAATAATGTTATTCACATTCAAAAAGGCAGGCGATAGAATCGACATTAAAATACACATTGCGATAAAGATGAAGACAATTCCGTATTTATTCAATATTGCTGAAATTTGCTTCTTTCTGTTAACCGAATTCGCAATCACCGTCGGGTTGCTTACAGCACTCTCTTGCGTTTTCATTTTTATTCCTCCTTCAAGGGGGTATACTTTCAAGAATTTATAAACTTCTAACTGTGAGGCTGTTCGACACAGCAGGAGATTTTAAGAACAAAGTATAAGTACGACTACGTCCCTGTCTTCGCCTCACAGCTTGCCAATCGACGAGTTTTCTTTACTGATATGCCACTTCTAAAATTCTTTCTTGATTTGCTTCTTCTCTGCTCAGCTCACCCTTTTGAATTCCTTCATGCATCACAATGACTCTGTCGCTCATCCCTAACACCTCAGGCAATTCGGAGGAAATCATAATGATTGCTTTTCCCTCCTGCGCAAGTTTGGACATAACTTTATGAATCTCAGCCTTTGCACCAACGTCTACGCCGCGTGTTGGTTCATCTAAAATTAGCACATCAGGATCATTGAGCAGCCAACGGGCAATCAATACCTTTTGCTGGTTCCCTCCGCTTAGGTTCATAATAAGCTGATTTAAATGCGGTGTTTTTACTCTTAATTTTTCTACCTGCTCGTTGCATGCCTTTTTCACTAAACCGTTATTTAAATAACCAAGAGTTGACAGATTGTCAATGTTAGACATAATCATGTTTTCCCGGATCGACAGCGGCAGGAATGCGCCCGTCAGCTTTCTGTCCTCTGTTAATAAGCCGATTTTATGACGGATTGCCTCTTTCGGCGAATTGATTTTCACCTGCTTGCCATGCATATAAATCTCACCAGAGGTTGGCGGATCAATCCCGAAAATACTTTCCATAATCTCGGTTCTTCCAGATCCCATCAGTCCTGCGACTCCAAGGATTTCGCCTTTGCGGACCTCAAAGTTGACGTTTTGGAATTTGCCTTCTCTAGACAGGTTTTTTACCGCTAGGACAACGTCTGTAATTTCGGATGGCTCTTTATGGAATACGGCTTTAATCTCACGGCCTACCATCATTTGAATCAAAGTATCTTGATTCAATTCACTTGCTGGCTTAGCTCCTACATACTGCCCATCACGGAAGACTGTAATATCGTCACAAATCTTAAAGATCTCATCCATTTTGTGAGAAATATAGATAATAGAAACACCTTTTTTGACTAAGGAATCAATAATACTGAATAGATGATCGACTTCCTTATCCGTGATTGCTGAAGTTGGCTCGTCCATAATAATTAAATCCGCATTGTAGGAAATTGCTGTTGCAATCTCGACCATCTGCATATTCGCAACGCTTAACTCCCGCATTTTAGTTCGGGGATTTAAATCAATTTGTAAGGATTGGAATAGCTTTTCTGTATCCTCTATCATTTTCTTCTTATTGACCCAGCCTGTTTTGCCATACATTGGTTCTCGGCCGAGATAAATATTTTCTGCAATCGTCATGTCAGGCACTGGGCTTAGTTCCTGATGAATCATCGAAATCCCTTTGCTTAAGGCATCCTTAGGGCCATTACTTTGCACTTCCTGCCCTTTAAACTTAATCGTGCCTTTGTCTGGTGTATATACACCGAAGATAATTTTCATAAGCGTGGATTTCCCAGCACCATTCTCACCCATTAAAGCGTGAACCGTTCCTTTGCGTACCTTCAGCTGGATATTATCCAAAGCTTTAACACCTGGAAATTCTTTTGTGATGTTATGTAGCTCTAAAATGTACTCTGTACTCATTTCATGCTCACCCCCAATAGATTGGTGAGAAGGGGACTCTTTAAGATAAGAGTCCCCCCTCATGTTACATTAGTTAGCCCCTGCGCTTTTCCATTTCTCAATGTATGTGTCAACATTTTCTTGTGTAATCAACTCAAATGGCACCCACACATATTTGTCTGCTAACTTTTCACCTTTCGCAGCTTGAATCGCCATCTCAATGGATTTTTTTCCTTGCCCCATTGGATCTTGGAAGGCAGAAACTTTTAATTTGCCGGATTTTACGTACTCCAATGCATCTGGTGTACCGTCAATACCAGCTACTACTACATCATTTAGCTTGCCGGCAGCTTCTAACGCCATAATTGCTCCAATTGCCATTTCATCGTTATTTGCTACAACCGCATTGATTTTATCGCCAGATTGAATCCAGTTTTCCATTACTTTCATACCTTCAGAACGCTGCCAGTTTCCTGTTGATTCACGTACAACTTTCATGTCTGGATTTTTCTTGATTATATTTTTGTTGCCTTTTGTTCTATTAATTTGTGCTTCATGACCTAATTCACCAGTTATAATAGCAACGTTTCCTTTACCGCCAAGCATTTTCGCAACCTCTTCCATTTGTATCGTTCCACTTTGGACGGACTCAGAACCTACATATGCATAAACTTGCTTAATTACATCGTCACTTGGCATACGGTTTACAAGAACGACAGGGATATCCGCATCTTTCGCCGCGTCGATCGCAGGTTGTATTGCACTTGGATCTGGAGCAGCAATAATAATGGCATCTACACCCTGTGTAACAAATGTTTCTACTTGGGAAAGCTGTTTACTAGAATCATTTTTTGCATCAACCATTTTTAAGTCAACATTGTTTTCCTTAGCAGTTGCTTTCAGTGAATCAATTAGATAAGATACCCATTTATCATCAAATGTCGGCATCGCTGCTCCAATTACAATTTTGCCATCATCCTTCTTGCCACTAGCAGAATCGGATGAGGAAGAGCAAGCAGTCATGAATGAAGCAAGTACAACAATTAAAGAGACAAGAAGCATAAGTTTTTTCTTAATTGCCATTATAAATCCCCCTTAATATTTGAATTCCAACAACGTGCGCCAAATTACAATGATAATTTAACTATCATTATATTTAGATTCATTGTTAATAAGTGAAGCCCGGTACTTACTTCACCCTCTTCGTAGCTTCTGAACGATTCCATTGCGCTATACCTCGTCCAACACACCCCTCATATCAGGTTATTCCTACCATTTGATCCTCTTCTGTTCGTTTCATTTGCACTCTAATTCTGATAGCCGCCAGTTTGAGTGTATCAACCGGAACATCCTCCCCCGAGTCTCGTTACCACTACTGCAGGCAGACAGCACTAGCATCATGATCGGAGCAAATTTACTACAGCCTTCTCGTTCCCCCCATTCTCTTATTCATTCCTCCTACATTAAAATGTAATAAAAACGCCAATATGTAACCGCTTTATTTTTAGAATTTATTAAATAGTCAAAAAGTAATCGGTTACATTTATAAGTATATTACACTCTATTTTAAGAATCTTTGCCTTCAAGAGACAAATTTTTTGTACTTTAAAGACATTTATGGACACTAGATTAAAGTGAATAGTTTTCTCTATATAAACTGTCAACCATTTTTTTGTATATCCTAAAGAAAACTCGCCGATTGGCGAGCCCTGCCCTTGGGCGAAGACAGAGGCGTAGCCCTACTTATACTCTATTCCTAAAATTTCCGACCACGTCGAATGATTTCTAGCTGGAAATTTATACTTTCCGACAATGTAAAAAAGGCTTTTACCCATCGAGTAAAAGCCTTTTTGATGCTAACTAAATTTAAGAAGTTTTTTACACTGACAAAGTTTCTTTCTTGCTCTCAAAATCCACCCAAACTGATCCCTGATCTGCAGAGCGTACACAATTTTCAATCCAGCGAACGCCTTCTAGTCCCGCATTAATATCTGGGTAAACAAGATTATCTAACGTTTCTTGATCTCCACGCATTTTCGCATCAATCGCAATCGCAAATTTCAGGTAGATGTTTGCCCATGACTCTGAAAGCCCTTCTTGGTGTAACGCACCTAAACGCTCATATTCGTTACAGCTTTCATCTAAGTAAGGCATAGAGCGAATCAACGTTTGGATTGGTTGCCCTTGTACTTCATATCGTAATTCATTTGGCTTGCTATCCCACCACTCTAAGCTTGCTTTTGAACCAACGATGCGAATGCGATGTCCATCCATGCAGCCTGCATCGACAGAAGATGTCCAAAGTCTTCCTACAGCGCCATTATCATAGTGCATTAAAACGTAGGCATTGTCCTCTAGCGGCGCACGGCTGCTGATAAAGCTTTGACGATCACATAATAACTTTTTGATTTTCATATGCGGCAAAATTAGCTCTGACATATAGTACGTGTGTGTAGATAGATCACCTAACACATAGCTTGGTCCTGCAATTTTAGGATCTACGCGCCATTTTTGTGCATCATTAAATTTGTCTCCAGCATCAGTCGCATTAAAGCCATGCGTATACTGTAATTCAACTAATCGCACATCACCGATTTCTCCCTTTTCAACCATTGCGCGCATTTGCAGCAGCAGCTGATTTCCAGAGAACCCATATGTTACACCTAAGATTTTGCCTTTTTCCTCAGCTAGTGCTTTAATTTCTAGCACCTCTTCACTCGTAAAAAACAATGGTTTTTCACAAATAACATGTAAACCAGCATGTAATGCAGCCTTACAAATTTCGTAATGCGTACCGTTCGGAGTCGCAATAGATACAACCTCAAGACCATCTTCACGCTTTGTTTCCTCTGCAAACATCGTTTTATAATCTGGATAGCAGCGGTCTTCAGCAACACCAAGATTCACACCAAAGTCTTTTCCTCGAGCAGCATCAATATCAAATGCCCCAGCTACCAATTGGAAAGCTGTATTGTCTCTCAGTGCCCCGATTCGGTGTTTATAACCAACCTGTCCAAGTCTGCCTCCGCCAACCATACCCCAGCGCAGTGGTCTTGCAATTTTCTTTTCACCGTTTAACATAATAAATCCCCTCTCTCCTCAATTATTTCCACTCGGAAATTTCATAGTTTTTAAAACATGAGACTTACTACCCGCTTCATACTTAGAAGCTAAGCGTTTGTTTTAAAGCATCAATGGATGTTCTTACACCAGCTTCTACTGACATTGTTAAATCTTCCATTTCTAAAGAAACCTCTCCGTCATATCCCATCATTTTCACTACAGAGAAGAACTCTTTCCACCATTGCAAATCTTGTCCGCAGCCTACTGCTACATAATTCCACGCTCTGTTCGCTACATCGGTAACTTCTTTTGTTTCAAGTACACCATTCACACCAGATAAGTGTCTTTCAAGACGAACATCTTTACCATGAACATGGTGAATCGCTGCTCCTAGTTCTCTCGCTGATAAGATTGGATCAGCCCCCATCCATAAAAGATGGCTTGGATCTAGATTTAAGCCGACGATTGGTCCAACTGCATTGCGTAATTTAAAGAGAGTTTCTGGATTATATACCAATTGGGAACTGAAGTTTTCAAGGGCAATTTTTTCAACGCCACACTCTTCTGCCTTCTTCACTAATCCCTTCCAATACGGGATCGCTACCTCATTCCATTGATAATCCAAAATGTCTTTTAAAGTCGGAGGCCAGCTCACAGTATACGTAATCCAGTTAGGAACTTTATCCTCAGGACTTCCTGCTGGCAGCCCGCTCATCATAATGACCTTTTTTACTCCTAGCAATTGAGCCAATTCCATTGTTTTCTCTGTAACTTCCCGATGCTCTCGGCCAAGTTCACCTGGATCTAAAGGATTTCCTGAGCAATTTAAAGCACATAGTTTGATGTTGCGTTTTTCTAAACTATTTAAGAACTCACTTCTTTTTTGCTCACTCTCTAATAGTTCATCCAGTCTCAAATGCGGCGCTGGAGACCAGCCTCCAGTAGTCATTTCAATCGTATCAATCCCTAACTCTGCTACAAAATCCAGCATCTCTTCAAGTGGCAAATGTCCTAAGCTATCCGTTACATATGATAGTTTCATAAAAACTCCTCCTAAACTATTTAACCTAATATAAAATTTTAATGATTTTAGATATTGAATCTAAAAAGCCAATTGTCTTACTGTCATGGAACAGGTTTATTTCCTGCTTATGACTGACTTAATATTTATGTGTACGGAAGATATGATCATACAACGCGGCGTATCCATGGTATAGAAGGTTACTTTTTTAAGTTCAGACTCTTCAGTAAACCCATATTAATTTCTCTAAGTTCTTGAGGATACGTAGCACTTCGCTGGTTTTTCTTAATGATGCAATTCCACAAGAGAAAACCCTCTGCATGTAATCGCTTTCCTTCCAAGGTAAAAACAATAATTCATCCGCCTTGGAATGAATGACAATATAATGGCCGCTTTTATACTATTGAAACATTTATTTTACAGTATAAAGACTCCTTTATATTTTCAAATTTACATTCTAAAGACATATTTCTGCATTAACACTTATCTTTAAAGCCTCTCTTCCAAACCCGCATTAGTTATTCACTTTAAGCTAGATCACCTTCTTTGGATTTGATAATTGATCGTCTTTACATAAATGATTGTATAAAAATCTGCAGTAATAGTATTTAAACTTTGAAGACATCTTTTTTGTCTTTTAAGGACATGTTTTTTGCCAATGATCTGTAATAAGGCCTTTCGTCAATTGGCGATACCTGCCTTTGGGCGAAGACAGAGGCGTAGCCCTACTTATACTGCATTACCAAAATTCCCCACCTCGTCGAATGACCTTCTAGCTGGGAATTTATACTTTCTTACAGTGCAAAAACCTGACTCCGGTTGAACACCGTCATCAGGCTATTGAAACAGTGTAATAATGGATAGGGTTTTTTCAATGTCTACTGAACAAGAGTAAGATCACAAAATTAAAGCAGTCAGTTATCTGAAAATGTAGTTGTTTCCGAATTCGTATAGAGAGAGCGAAAACGTCCAGGTGAACTACCTACTACAGAAGTAAAAACACGAGTAAAATAATGAACGGTTTTAAAACCGGTTTCTTCCGCAATATCCTTGATAGATAAATCTGTTGTTTTGAGTAATGTGACAGCTCTCTGTATCCTCTCATTTTGAACAAACTCCGAGTAACTAACCCCTAATTCCGTTACAAATACTCGAGACAGATGCCGGCCGGATATGTGCAAATGGCCAGCTGCATCAGTAAGTTTTAAAGGCTGGGATAGATTATCCTGAATATATAGCTTCGCCTGACTAAGAAGTAGAGAAGGCTGCTCCGAAGAGACCTCTTGCTGATTGTTATATGAATAAGGGATAAAGATTTGCAGTAACGACAGAATAAGGGAATAAGCTAAGTTTGTTAGTATTTTTTCACCAAAAGCTTGTTCAGGCTTTGCGGCTTGGGTAAGAAGAAATTTCCAAATTTGCGCAGCAGTTGTATCTTCTTTCACATCAATAACCACTTTAGAACGCTGCCTAGCTTCCTCCATAATGTTTGTCCATTCTTCACTTGATTCCGATTCTATTAATTCAAAGGCAACATAAAGGAGAAATAATCCATTTTCACTTTTTACTTGGTGTAACACATCTGGTCTTGAACAAAACATAGTATTTTTTTGTAATGAATAGGTAAAATCGTTATCTACATACTCTCCTTCACCATCAATTACAAAGCATACTTCAAAAAAGGAGTGTTTGTGCGGTAGATTATCATAATGCTCTGGCATGACCCCCCAATAATGAACATGAAAAGATGCTCCATTTTGCACTAAACGATGAGCATATTGGTTTAAAGAAATTTTCCCCGATACAAAATCATTCAAACTCACAAAAATTCCTCCTCGTCCTAAAATAAAGAAAACTCGTCGATTGGCGAGCCCTGCCTTTGGGCGAAGACAGAGACGTAGTTGCACTTATACTGTATTCCTAAAATTTCTCACTACGTCGAGTTGGCTTCCAGCTAGAAATTTATACCTCTTACAGTGAAAAGAAAACTCGTCCATTGGCTAGCCCTGCCTTTGGGCGAAGACAGAGGCGTAGTTGCCCTCATACTGCACCCTGTTCCTTTTCTGCATTTCCAAATTTCATTATTGGCTCTCTTTCCAAAATTGAGATTTAGTAAAGACTCCAAAAAATGAATCCGCTTTCTTTTTTTCGCGTCAGACACTGCTAAAAGTGCAATCAGCAATTAGTCATTTGTCATTATAAGACAGTACACTTTTATATTTTAAAGATACCATCCTCAGTGAAAACTTGGGTCGTAACCTTCACTATCAACTCCTCACCCAAGTTGATATTCATTGAAAACTTCATAATATAACCTTGTCATCAAGGTTAAAAACCATTCAAACACTTATCGTTTACAGTTATAATTATAGGACAACAGATAATAGTTTTATTTGTATTATTATGACATATTTTTTGTACTCAAAGGACATCTTGTTAAGTGAATACGTTTTCTTCCCAGAAGCCCCACTCACATTTTACTCTCAGAATGGCTATATGATTAATTTGGATTCTTATCAACTGTCATAACGCAGGATAAGGAAAACTCGTCCATTGGCAAGCCCTGCTCTTGGGCGAAGACAGAGGCGTAGTTGCTCTTATACTTTGTTCCTAAAATTTCTCACTACGTCGAATTGTCTTCCAGCTAGAAATTTATACTTTCTTACAGTAACATAAATAGACCGCAAAACTATCGCTTTGCGGTCTACTTATCTGTTGTCTTATTAGGATAAAAATCACTCTTGTTTCCTTAAGAATCCAATGCACGATACAGATACATCCATTGATTTTTTACTTTTGTATACGTTTTATCGACT
Organism: Bacillus sp. OTU530; assembly: GCF_038440375.1. Classification (NCBI taxonomy): domain Bacteria; kingdom Bacillati; phylum Bacillota; class Bacilli; order Caryophanales; family Bacillaceae; genus Bacillus; species Bacillus sp. OTU530. The sequence continues at coordinate 99,348 of NZ_JASATP010000002.1, read as the reverse complement.
ATTCAGGAATCATTTGTTGGCTTAAGTATGTACCTTAATACGAATACTTCCTGCTTAGCTCCACCCAGCACGCTGCTCACTAGCAGCATGCACGTTTATTAGCGAAAAATACGATCAATTTGTTGAATCTCTTCATTCGTTAAATGAACGTCTAATGTTTTTAAATTGTCTAATACTTGATCTGCTCTCTTTGCCCCTGGAATTATAGCATCAATAGAATCACGTGTTAAATACCAAGCAAGAACTACATGAGCTATTTCTGTACCTTTCGCATCTGCAATTTTGCGGATTTGCTCTACTTTTTGTAAATTTTGTACAAACACTTCTTTTTGGAAATATGGCAATTCTGCACGCAAATCATTAAAGACCATATTTTCATTATATTTACCAGCTAATAATCCGGATGCAAGTGGGAAATAAGGAATAAATGAGATATTCTGTTCTGTTGTGTATGGCAGCAATTCTTTCTCTGCATCCCGTTGCAGCAAATTGTATTCGCCTTGATATACATCAACATATCCATCTTTATTCGCTTCTTTTAATTGATCTATAGTAAAATTGGAAACGCCGATTGCTCTAATTTTACCTTCATCCTTTAATTGTTTTAAAGCACCAACTGCTTCATCCTTCGGTGTATCATTATCTGGAAAATGAATATAGTATAAATCGATATAATCTGTTCCAAGACGTTTTAAACTTGCTTCAACTTCTTTCTTTAAAAAAGCTGGTGAGTTGTCAAACACCTCATCTGTTCCAACAAATTTATGTGCGCCTTTTGTAGCAAGAACCACCTCTGAACGATTTCCTCTTTCTTTTAATACTTCACCGATTAATTCCTCTGAGCGTTCTGGTCCGTATATAAAAGCTGTATCTAGAAAATTAATACCATTATTTAATGCTGTTCGAACTAGCTCTTTTCCTGCTTCTTCGTCTAGGTTTGGATAAAGATTATGACCGCCAACTGCGTTTGTTCCAAGTCCAATCGGATTTACATATAAATCTGTTTTTCCAAGTCGTGTTTGTTTTACCATTTTAATGTCTCTCCTTCTTATCAGCGATAATATGATACTAATCAACTGCTATCATTAAATCAACATTCACCGAAAACTGTATTATTGAGGAATATCAGAATGTTGATACTGCTTGTAATCGAACTGACTTTTCTACAGGGGCCTGTTCAATATTTTCAGTTGTTAACTCGAGCAATTTTTCTAAGAACTTTATCGTGTCTGTTTTGTATTGGATGTCTTCTGTTGTACAAACATCTTCTCTTTTCACCTTTGTTATACATTTATTTAGAGCTGCTTGATAACCCTTTGTTTGAATAAACCATTCTCCCAAAAGCTTCTTTGTTGCTGCTCTTTCAGCTTCGTTTTTAACCGCAAATAAGCTCTCCGTCTCAGTCTCTTTTAATGTAATCAAACTGAAATCATGATTCATACAAATACGAAAATAATTTCTTTGACTGCTATGATATCTTCCTTCCCTTAAAAGAAAGTACTCAATCCCAAACTGAACATCATAAAATGGACTATCTATAGTTGGAACATGAAGTTCTTTTATTTCAATATTTTCTGCCAAATCTAAATAGATCTCTAAACCGTATACAGTATTAATGACTTTTGCATCCAATAGATTCATACTGTTTTTCCTCTCTTTCCTGGACCATATAGTATCTATACCGATACTATTAAATAACTGAACGTGTAAACCTGACTTACATTTCCTGATAAAGTTCCTGTACAGTGTTAGAGAAGAGCCCTACTTATACCGCATTCCTAAAATTTCCGACTACGTCGAATTCGCCTCCGGCTGGAAATTTATACGTTCCTACAGTGTAAAAAACACAGTGCCTCTCGTAATCATCCGCATCCTATAACCCTATCAATTGATTCTGATACAGAAACTAATTTTTTTATATCTTGCAACATAAAAACTGGGATGGGGAAAAAACTCAGTTTACCTGAAGGTGTAATAATTCGTTTCCATTGAATTTCACCCTCAATCTCAACTCTTTCCCCAACAATTAAAGAAACCTCTAATTCTTCGCTTAAAATGGGAAGAATTTTAATTCGATCTTCCCCTACCTGAACCCCATGCTCGGCCTCAAGAAAGAAGATGCACTCGTTATTGTTATACCAAAGCTTTGGATACGGTCTTTGTTTGAAAACTTCTCCTGTAATTCTCATCAAAATCTCTCCTGGTTAATCCTGTGATAAGAAAAGCGGGCCTTGGGAGCTAGACACCACCCCGAAAAGTTATACTTTCTTATCTTGTAAAGAAAACTCGCTGACTGGCGAGCCATTAGGTAAAGAGGGAAGCATAATTACACTCATACTTTGCTCTTAAAGTGTAAAAAAAAGGACAACTTCACCAACAAGGTAAAGTCTGTCCAAATTGAAGCGGAACTCGTATATAAGTTATCTGAAATAGCTTATAGCTCACAAATTTAACGGGTTATATACGGTTCCTATTTTTTTATCAAACCATTTTTACGCTAGAGCGTCTTCTTTTGCTTTATGGCTTGTTTTAAACTCTCTTATTTTGCCTTTGACCGCAGCTACGATTGCCTCTCTAGCCGGTGTAATAATTGCTCGAGGTTCATATACTTTCTCATCAGCAGCTAAAACCTCACGGACAGCTTGCGCCCATGCTTGGATATTCTCTGTATTAACATTAATTTTGGCATGGCCAAGCTCAATTGCCTTCTGGATTTGATAATCAGGAATTCCTGAGCCTCCGTGGAGGACAAGCGGCACATTTGTCAATTCAGAAATTTGCTTCATCTCGTCAAAGCCTAACTGCGGCTCTCCTTGATATGGTCCATGAACCGAACCTAAAGCAGCTGCCAAAGCGTCGATTCCTGCTTCTTTTACAATTCGCAAACACTCATTAGGATCAGCATACTTGATTCCGCCCACTAGTCCATCTTCCATGCCGCCAACTGTGCCAACTTCCGCTTCTACAGATACTCCTCTTGGACGCGCGTAGTCCACAACTTGTTTCGTCATAGCGATATTCTCATCAATTGAATGATGGGAACCGTCAATCATAACCGATGTAAATCCAGCATCAATTGCCTTTTGGCAGCGTTCTACACTCATTCCATGATCCAAATGCAGTACAACTGGAACAGTAATGGACATTTCTTCTACAAGACTTCTGACCATTGCAGCAATCGTCTTAAAGCCTCCCAAATAATCAACAAGTCTATCAGACGCCGCCAGTATGATAGGCGATTGTTCTTCTTCAGCGGCTTGTAAAAAAGCTTGTGCGAATTCCAGGTTATTTATATTATATTGACCTACAGCGTAATTACCTTCCTTAGCCTTGCGCAACAGGTCTTTCATAGATACTAAAGTCACTGGCATCGTCCCCCCTTCATAAAGATATCGTTACTATTAATATTGCTTAGCCTTTTTCAATTTTTCTTGCTTTAATTCATATGCCTTTTGAACGCCTTCCTGATTAGACACTTCAGGTACTCCAAGGTTCCACCAGCTGCCCTCGTAGCCGTCTGTCATTGTTTTCGGAAGAACTTTCATTTCAATTAAAGTGGATTTATCTTGGTTTTTCGCATCTTCTAAAGCTGCCTTTAATTCTTCCACTGTATTAGCTCGGTATGATTTAGCACCATATGCTTCAGCTAATTTTGCGTAATCAATATTTAAGATTTGATTGTCTTCTGTTCTGAATTCACAGAAGTAGCTGCCGTTGCCAAAATCCATTTGCAGATTGTTAATGCAGCCATATCCAGAGTTATCAAATAGAAGTATATTAATCTTTTTATTGTACTGAATAGCTGTAACCAATTCAGAGTGCAACATCAGGAAGCTGCCATCGCCAACGATTGTGTATACCTCTTTTGTTGGATCAGCCAATTTCAAGCCTAGTGTACCTGATACTTCGTATCCCATGCATGAATAACCATATTCAAGATGGTATGTGTTTGGCACCTCTGAATGCCATAAACGCTGAAGATCTCCAGGAAGTGAGCCAGCTGCACAAATAATGATGCTATCAGGATCAATTGTGTCATTAATAGCGATCAATGCAGTTGTTTGCGGTAGCTCTGTATTTAACACATCTGCATATTCATTTAATACTTCTTGTGAGAAGTGATTTTTAATTTCAGGATCAAAGTTCTCTCTATTAAATACAACTTTGCTTAAACGATCACGCTCTGCTAACCACTCTTGTTTTACCTCAGTGATTGTATCGCCAAACTCGCTCTCGTACCCTTCCAGCATTGGAATTAATGCTTCCAAAGTTGATTTCGCATCCGCTACAACAGGGAACGCATCTAGTTTGTACGCCTGCATACGGCTCACGTTAATATTTAAGAATTTTGTTGTTTCAAAATCAAAAATTGTTTTAGAAGAAGTTGCAAAGTCAGTAAATCTTGTACCAATACCGATCACTAAATCAGCCTGTTGCGCTGCTTTATTCGCCGCTAATGTTCCCGTAATTCCTAATCCGCCTAAGTTATTGCTGAATGAGGACTCAACAGTTGATTTACCAGCTTGCGTTTCTACTAATGGAATATTATATCGTTGTGAGAACTCGATTAAAGCCTCGCGTGCTTCTGAATATTTAGCTCCGCCGCCAACAACAACTACTGGCTTTTTGCTTGCTTTAATAAGTTCAGCTGCACCGTTTAATTCACGGTCATTTGGTAAGCGGCGATCGATGAAATGCACACGCTTCTCAAAGAATTTCTCATCATAATCGAATGCTTCCCCTTCCACATCCTGTGAAATACAGATTGTAGCAGGGCCTGCCTTTGCTGGATCCGTCATTACTTCAAATGCGCGAATTAAGCTTGACATCAATTGTTCAGGACGTGTAATACGGTCCCAATATCTTGATACTGGCTGTAAGGCATCATTTGTCGTAATTGCAATGCTGTGTTCTTGCTCCATTTGTTGCAACACTGGATCTGGCTGACGTGTAGCATACGTATCAGCTGGTAGCAACAAGATTGGAATATTGTTAGCAAGAGCTGTTCCTGCTGCCGTTACCAAGTTTGCAGAGCCTGGTCCGCTTGAAGTTGTAACAGCATATATTTTTTTGCGCAGCATTTGTTTGCTGTAAGCAATAGCTGCGTGCGCCATTCCTTGTTCATTTTTCCCTTGGATTACTTTTAAATGACCGGAATCTTGTTCAAGCGCTTGACCAATTCCAAGTACATTACCATGACCAAAGATATTAAAAATCCCCTCAACAAATGGAGTTTCCTGACCATCAATAGAAACATATTGTTGATTAAGAAATTTAATTAATGCTTGGGCTGTTGTTAAGCGAATTGTTCCCATTAGTTTGTCACTCCTACCTCGATGTAAGATCCTTCAGCAATTAATTGCTCAATTTCTTCCACTGTTGGCATTGCTTCTGAAGAGCTATGCTTGCTTACAACAATAGAAGCTGATGCACCGCCATATTTTAAAGCAGTTTCAATTTCTTTTCCGCTGATTAGAGCATATAAGAACGCAGAAGCGTAAGAATCACCTGCACCGAATGTTTTTAATACATTTGTTTTGTATGCGCGGCCTCTGAATGTTTCACCTGATTTTGTGTAAGCATAGGATCCTTCTACACCGTGCTTAATAACAACCAATTCAGGGGAATGATTAAACAAGTAGCTGATTGTATCTTCGTTCTTTCCGCCTTCTTTGCTTTCCATCACATCGTATTCATCACGTGTACCGATCACAACATCTGCTTGTTCTGCAACTAATGAGCAATACACAGCTGTTTCCTCAGGAGAATTCCAAGAGTACGGACGGTAATCCAATTCAAATACAACTTTTACATCATTTCTTTTTGCTAAGCTAACTGCCTTTAACACTGCTTCGCGAGACGGGCTTTTAGATAAAGCCGTTCCGGAAACAAGCAAGATTTTAGCTTGTTTGATATACTCTTCATTTACCTCTTCAGGTGCCAAATACAGATCCGCTACATCTTGGCGGTACATTAAGATGCTGCACTCTTCCGGGCTCTTAATTTCTGTAAATGCCAATCCTGTTTTGTGTCCTTCTTTGTCCACTACCATATTTGACGTGTCGATTCCAACACCGCGCATATATTGCTCGATAAAGCGTCCATGCTGGTCATCTGAAATTTTACCGATAAATCCAGCTTTTAAGCCTAGCTTAGAGCTGCCAATTGCGATATTCGCAGGCGAACCTCCAACATATTTGGAGAATGTCATTGTCTCTTCCATCGGACGATTGAATTCTGTTGCATTCAAATCAATGCATGCACGTCCAACTGCAATAATATCGTATGTTTTTTCTGTATTGAATTCGTATTTCATATCCGATAACAACTCCTTAATATTTTTTACACTTTAAGAAAGTATAAATTTCTAGCTGGAAGACAATTCGACGTAGCGAGAAATTTTAGGAATAAAGTATAAGTGCAACTACGCCTCTGTCTTCGCCCAAGGGCAGGGCTCGCCAATCGGCGAGTTTTCTTTATTAACGTTTAAGAATCCATTCATGAGCTGGATCGTTATAGAATTTCCAAATACGTGTTGGTCCTGCCATTACATTTAAATAATAGGACGTATAACCGTCTGGTACTCCAACTGGGTGGTATCCTGCTGGCACAAGAACAACATCACCCTTTTCAACCGTCATCGTTTCATCAATAGAACGATCATCTGTATAAACTCTTTGGAACACAAAGCCTTGTGGCGGATTCATTTCATGATAGTAGGATTCCTCTAAAAATGACTCTTCCGGCAAGTTATCACGGTCGTGTTTATGCGGCGGGTAGCTTGACCAGTTTCCGCTTTCTGTGAATACTTCAACAACAAGCAAGCTGTTAGCAGTTGGATCTGAATCAGGCAAGATATTGTGTACAAGACGTTTGTTACTAAGAATTCCTCTATTTTCAACGCCATTATCTGAAGCTTTAATCAGTCTTGTAGGCAATTGTTTTTGAGATGGAGAATAACATAATGCTACGCGAGCTTGGCTAACTCCCTCTACTTCAAAACGTCGATCGTTTGATACATATACACTGTCTGTTGGTACTTTTTCGAATACGCTTTCACGAGTACCTAAGTTTTCAAACACTTCTTCACCATCTGTGACATTGATTTTTCCTGTCACGGCTACGATGCAGCATTCTTGCTTTCCTAATACTTCTGAATATTTAGCACCTGGAGCTAAATCAACTATTTTAAACCCAACATATTCTAATGGGGAATTTTCTGTCGTTACGTCTTGAACAATAGTGACTCCTTGAGACACTTCGTTCTGTTCTGGTTTTCTAAGCAATTTACTCATGCTATACCTCCAACCGTCTTAGCATCCCTAGACAGGCTGCTCTACAAGCTTTTTATTAGCAACCAGTCCATATACTTAGCAAATATAATGGACCGGTTGCTTCAACTTCTAATAATGAACCACCTATTAATCTAACAAAAATTTTGACGAACTAAGAACAACACTTTTTACTCAAATGTAGGTGCTGCGTAGCGTGCTGTTACTACTTTTTTACGTGTATAGAAATCAACACTGTCTTTTCCGTTCGCATGTAATGTTCCGAAGAAAGATGATTTCCATCCAGAGAATGGGAAGAATGCCATAGGAGCTGGTACACCTAAGTTAACTCCTAACATACCTGCATCGATATTTTCACGGAAGTAGCGAATAGATGAAGCATTTGTTGTAAAGATACAAGCGCCGTTCGCAAACTCTGATTTATTAGCGATTTCAATCGCTTCTTTTAAGTTTTTCACACGCATAACAGATAATACTGGAGCAAAGATTTCTTCTTTCCAGATTGTCATTTCCGGTGTAACTTCATCAAAGATCGTCGGCCCAACAAAGAAGCCTTCCTCTAATGCACGTTCGCGGCCGTCACATACAACCTTTGCACCCTCTTCGATTCCTTTTTCGATATAACCAATTGTACGCTTCTTGTTATCTTCGCGAATCACTGGGCCAAGGAATACTCCATCATCGATACCGTTACCGATTTTAATATTCGCTGTTCTTTCTTTCAGCTTCGCCATGAATTCATCAGCAATTCCTTCTTCTACTGTAACAACTGAGCATGCCATGCAGCGCTCGCCTGCTGAACCAAATGCAGAAGCAACAACGTTTGTGATTGTGTCATCTAAATCCGCATCATTTAGAACGATTGTATGGTTTTTCGCACCTGTTAACGATTGAACACGTTTTAGGTTCTCACTGCCGCGTTTAAATACGTACTCACCAACTGGCTTAGATCCAACAAAGGAAATTGCTTTTACTTCAGGGTGATCTAGAATACCGTTTACAACATCATGCGCACCGTGAACCACGTTGAATACGCCGTTTGGAAGTCCTGCTTCTGTAAATAGCTCTACTAATTTTTCTGTTAAAAGCGGTGTTCTTTCAGATGGCTTTAACACAAACGTATTACCTAACGCAATTGCCATCGGGAACATCCAGCAAGGTACCATCATTGGGAAGTTAAATGGTGCAATTCCGCCAACAACCCCAATTGGATAACGGTAGTTTGTTGCTTCAACATCCGTAGCAATGGAAGCCAATGAATCGCCCATCATTAGAGAAGGTGCACCAGCAGCAAATTCAACATTCTCAATTCCGCGTTGTACTTCCCCACGTGCTTCAGAAAGGCTTTTTCCATTTTCCTTTGTGATCAATTGAGCCAATTCTTCTTTATGCTTAGTTAGTAATTGTTGATAGTTAAATAGGATTCTCGCACGTCGTGGTACTGCAACGTTTTGCCATTTTTTAAATGCTTTTGCAGCAACTTCGATCGCATAGTCGATATCTTCTTTTGTTGAGTGTGGAACTTGAGCAATTACTTCTTTTGTAGCTGGATTGTAAACATCCTCATACTTCGTTGTGTTACTTTCAACCCACTCACCATTAATGTAGTTTTTCAATTTTACCGCTTTTACTGTTTCTACCATGTTTTCTTCCTCCTTAGAAAATTTACTTTTGCTTCTGCTTCTATTGATTATCTAAACCACTTTAACAACCCATACGGGCAGGTCCTCAAAAGAGAATTTCCGTATCTTTTTTATTACATACGGTTATAATTTACCAGTTAAAAACTGGGCTTCTCCAAATCCAAAGCTCCAATCAGCATCTCCGTTGGTAACAATAGAAACCATAATATCATTAGGTTCTATTCCGCAGCTTTCCCCGAGCTCTTGAACCAAAAGCTTATAAAGATTCTGCTTTTGCTCCTCAGTTCTTTGCTTACTAGTTACACTGATAATTACTACATTTTCACTTCTCCCAAATCCTAAACCAGTATCCTCTATAATTAACTCATGAGCAGGATGCTGATGAACAATTTGATAACGATCTCTTTCCGGTACACCAAAAGCCTTAACTATTGCTCGGTGAGAAGCATCTAATAGACTTTTTAGTGATTCCTTGTCTCGCCCTTCTATTACATCGAATCTAATTAATGGCATAATGAATAACCTCCAAAGCTAATGTAGTTACGTTAAGCCAGCGGTGTCATATTGAAAATTCATTTTATATTTAGACATAAGGTCGTCTAAATACCTTAGATTGTCGGGTAGCGTTGCAATCGATTACATCGTCTTGCTTTTATACCCTTGTCATATGAATTTCAAATAGCTTTAGATCCTGCAAGGACTTAATCACATTCAGATCGTTGGGCAAGTATTGCAATCGATTACATTCATTTTCCCTTCTATACCCGTGTAACAAGAATTCCAGATAGAATTTAGATCCTACAAGAACTTAATCACTTTCAGGTTATTGGGCAACTAATACAATCGATTACATCGTCTTGTTTTTACATCTTTACATCTTTGATTCCAAATAGCGTACAGACATCATCAAGACTTAACCATACCCAGATTATCCAGAAAGTGCTGCAATCGATTACAATCTCTTGCTTTTCTGCCTCTTTCAAGACGATCTTGTCATGTTTCGGTAACATGTTGGATATGTTTGATTTCATAATACTGTTAAAACCGCTTTCAGTCAATAAAAAATCCAAGATTTTTTCTATCCACTTGAGTTATCACGAGAAAAACCCTTATAAATCAAGGGATTTCTATTAAAATTTATCTTTTTTCGTCAAAATTATAAACATTAAACGACATCATTTTTTATTTTTAGACAGTTCTTCATCTTCAATCAAATGAATATCCCATAAAAAACATGGTGAATTCTTGAGTAAGTTTTGTTAGAATACATTAAAACACTTATACTATCACCAGAAATGCATTTCTAATTCTATGATTGTATAAATTGTAATGGTGAATTATATTTTTGATCAGCAGTTAAGTTAATGTAAAATAAAAAACAAACCGAGGGATAAATATGTTAAAAACAAAACGGATTGAACAAATACAAGATTATATCTTTGAGCATCAAACAGTATCTTTAGATGAGCTTACCACGGTGTTTAATGTATCAAAAAACACAATTCGCCGTGATGTTCAACAATTGGTTGAAGGAGGAAAAATAAAAAAGGTCTATGGCGGAGTAGCGATAGATCATGCCCCTGCTCCACTGGAATCCTTTAATAAAAGACAAACACGTAATCAAGAACAAAAAGAGGCAATTGCCAAAGCGGCAGCAGATTTAGTAGAAGATGGGGACATTATTTATATTGACTCCGGAACAACCACATTAGAAATGGTGGAATATTTACAGCCAAAACAAGTGACTGTCATTACTAATAACTTGGATTTTATTACTCATTCCCTTCCTTACTCTAACTTAAATGTAATTTCAACAGGCGGAGTAGTTAACCGTGAAACAAAATCATTTGTTAGCTTTAAAAACACGGATTTATTAAAGGCTTATAATATTAACAAAGCTTTCATGGCCTCAACTGGCATCTCTATAGAAAATGGCGTGACTCATTCATCTCCTCTTGAAAGCGAAATAAAGCAAGCGGTCGTTAAACGGAGTTCAAAAGTATATTTGATGGTGGATCAGCATAAATTTGACAAGTATGCCCTGATTACTTATTGCGGTCTCAATGAGATCGATTATATCATTACTAATACTAATCCAAGTGAGGATTACCAAGAGTACGCAAAAAATCATAATATTGAGCTTGTAATCTCCAAGTAACTGAATTGACCTGCAGAAAAAATTGGTATCGGTTATGTTATTTAATGGAAAATAGCCCCTTGCAATAGAGTCTGAAAGCTGTTTTTTTGCAAACGGATACAATAAGGGGGCTCTTGCAAAAAATATTCGAGAAAAATATAAAACCTACATGAATTATTCAAGGATAGTGTAAAGAAAACTCGTCGATTGGCGAGCCCTGCCTTTGGGCGAAGACAGCGGCGTAGTTGCACTTATACTGTATTCTTAAAATTTCCCGCTACTTCGAATTGTCTTCCAGCTAGAAATTTATACTTTTTCTTAAAGTGCAAAAAAGCCTCTATAATCTCTGCAGGCTTTTTTGCACTATTTACTTAAAAGAGGTACCATCATCGGCACATAGGCCCATCCCTTATGAATTTATCTGCAGATCTGCAATGGAATATAAAACTGCTGATCCGCTGATTTTTACTCTATCACCAGCTAATTTACAGTATACTGTTCCACCACGCTTAGAAAGCTGTCTCGCTATCATTTCATCCTTTTCTAAACGTTTTGCCCAGAAAGGGATGAAATTACAATGGGCAGAACCACACACAGGGTCTTCATTTACATTTAGCTTCGGAAAAAAGCATCTAGAAACAAAATCATACTTTTCACTTTTCGCGGTAATTAAAACACCCAAACCATCTGACAATTTTTCTAGCTTAGAGAAATCAGGTGATGCATTTTGAACGTCTTCTTCCCTCTCCAGTACAAACATTAAATCTCTGCCCAAATAGGTTTCAATAGGCTTTACCCCTAGAGCTTCGACCATTTGCTCCGTTAACCTAAATTCTTCAGGCATTCTGCTAGGAAAATCCATTTCATAAAGCTCATCTTTTTTTAGCACAACAAGCTCCCCGCTCATTGTCTGAAACGTAATTCTATTCACAGTCTTTTCATAATAATTGGTAATCACATACGCTGTTGCCAAAGTAGCATGGCCACAAAGGTCAATTTCTCCCCCCGGAGTAAACCATCTTAACCGATAACCGTCTCCCTCCTTCACAGCAAACGCTGTTTCAGACAAGTTATTTTCAGCAGCAATTTTTTGCATCGTATCATCCAAAATCCACTTCTCCATAATACAAACAGCAGCAGGATTTCCTTCGAATACATTTTCGGCAAATGCGTCCACAACATAGCATTTCATTATTACGTCCCCCTCTAAATATTATAAAGTATTTATTCAACAATGTTATTTTACACTAGCGCTATACATAACACTCAACACACTTGTATAACACTTTAAAGAGGATCAACTACGTATATTAACATGCAGCAGAACGCTGAGATTGCAGTGCGAGTTAAAGTCAGAACCACCGGTCGAGCCCTGCCTTTGGGCGAAGACAGCGGCGTAGCCCTACTTATACTTTATTCCTAAAATTTCTCGCTACATCAAATTGTCTTCTAGCTAGAAATTTATACTTTCTTAAAGTGTAAAATAGATACTTGACCTTCATTTTGCTGTTCGCCTAAGTGTGCTTTACCCAGCCTTAAACTCGATATATGGAGGCAAACGTACAGGATGGTCCCTCTTGATTACAGCTAAGGCGTAGATAAATATTCCGATTACAATAGTCATACTTATTATCGTGAAAACACGAAGGAAGCTCTGCAACTTTTTTCTTTTACGATACTCCTGCAGCTCAATAGCTTTGCTCATCCTATCCCTCCAAGTGTTATAATATGTTCATCTGTAATTGGCATTTTATATCAAAATTATGTATAACACTCAACATACCTATATAACACTTAAAGGAGAAGAATTATGCATATTGAAATCCAACGGAAAACTGAGATTTCACTTTCTAAGCAAATATACTTATCTATCATCGATCACATCCGTTCAGGGCTCCTGCCAGAAGGAATTCAACTGCCTTCCGTACGTGATCTATCGAAACAGCTGGGAGTAAGTTTGGTTACTGTTGTGAAGGCATACAACAAACTGGAGCAAGAAGGTTTTATTACTTCTGTCCAAGGAAAAGGGACCTTCGTAAATGCTGAAACAGAAGAGATAGCGGATGAGGGGCATGAGGTTCTTTCTTTTGATTGGCAGTTATCCCTTCAAGATTATTTACCTAGAGCTCAGTTTGCCCGTTTTCATCACACCTCTGAAAAGATTCATCTTTCATCTTCTATGATTGATCCTGGACTTCTTCCAAATCGATATTTAGAGCGGGAGATTCATCAAATTCTGTCTAAAAGTCCAAGAATTCTCTCTCAATATGGAGAGATTCAAGGGGATACAGGGCTGAGAAATGCAATGTCCGAGTATTTAAAGAATTTTGGAGTTGCCGTTGCACCTGATAACCTTTTAGTCACGAGCGGTTCACAGCAAGGAATAGATCTTGTTGCACGTACATTTGTTGGACCGGGTGATGTGGTTGTGATGGAAGCCCCTACCTACCCGGGAGCGATTGATGTTTTTCGCGGGAGAGGAGCTACAATCCTCACCGTCCCTGTTGATGCTAATGGGATGCGAGTAGATATTCTTCAAAACTTATGCGATAAATACAAACCAAAGATTATTTATACAATCCCTACTTTTCATAATCCAACAGGTGCTGTTATGACTTCGAAGCGCCGTAGACAAGTTCTGGATATAGCGCAAAGTATTCAAAGTATTATTATTGAGGACGATCCATGGGGGGAAATTTATTTTAACAAAAAACCGCCTGCTGCCATTAAAAGTATGGATCATTACGGTCATGTGATTTATTTGAAAGGTTTAAGTAAAACATTAGCACCCGGCTGCAGGATTGGAATATTAGCTGCTTCCGGTTCTATATTTAATCGTCTACTGGCTGCAAAGGCAAATGCTGACTTAGGCAGTCCTTTGCTTACACAAAAAGCAATTTTGCCATTTATCCAATCTGAAAAAATCATGGATCATATGACAAAACTAAGAACTGCTCTGAAGATAAGACGCGACTTGGTTCTTACACTACTTTCACAGCATGCTCCTTCTGGGGTATCATGGGTAATCCCACAAGGGGGCTTGAACCTATGGCTCAGTCTCCCTTCCTGGATAGATACGCATCATCTTCTAGTAGAAGCTAGAAAACAGCAGCTCACATTCTTACCAGGATCAGCATGTTACGCTGTAGAACAAGAAAATCACCATTTACGATTGAGCTACTCTTATATCAATGAACAACTATTACATGAAGGAACTACAAGACTATGTAACATTATTCAGTCCGAAATTACGTCAAAAACAGCGCATCACAGTTCACCGTATTTTTGATGAAAGTCACATAATCGAGGTTAATGGGTCAAAAACCCTTAAGGTAAAAGGGGATGTTTATCAGCTTGATGCTGATATATCTTGGTCAGATGTCAAAAATGTAGGATTAAGAATTCGAGAATCAACAGACAAAACACGTCATATTGATGTGGGATTGTTTATAAAAGATAACTTTTCTTATGTTAATAGGGCCTTTACAGACCAACCCGATAAGAGTAAAAAGTATGTTGAAAGTAAAGCCCCGTTTGATGCAAGCAAGAAGAAGGTTCATTTGAAAATTCTTGTTGATAAAACAAGTATTGAAGTATTCATTCACGATGGTACTGTAGCCCATTCGAATCAAGTATTTCCTCATGTAAACGATAAAGGAATAACACTTTTTTCTGAAGGAGACACAGCTATTTTTAAAAATGTTGTCATCAAACATTTTCGTTCTATACAATTAACCCCCGAATGATCTAGTCTTCGGGGGTATTTTTTACACTATAAGAAAGTATAACTTTTCGGGGCGATGTCTAGCTCCCAAGGCCCAAAATGGCAGACTCCAAGCTAAACCTCCGCAAAAGGCAAAAAGCGCCTTTTACTCCGGCCCACCCCTATGCTGCCATAAAAGGCGGGCCTTGTCCGCTTTTCTTATAGATACGGACTGCTTACAACCAATCCTTATTTCAAATTCAATGACACGTACTTCGTTTCCAAAAACTCATCAAGTCCATGATGGCCGCCTTCTCTGCCAAGACCACTTTCCTTCATGCCGCCAAATGGCGCTTGCGCAACAGATGGCAAACCATCGTTTACACCAACAATGCCGTACTCTAAATTCTCTGAGAAGAAAAATGCCTTTTGCAAGGATTGCGTATAAACATATGCCGCCAAACCAAACGGTGTATTGTTGGCACGCTGCACAACTTCGGCATCGTCAGTATATATGCTAACCGGCGCAAGCGGGCCAAATGTTTCCTCCTGCATGCAAAGCATATCATCTGTTGCATTCGAGACAACAATCGGCTTCATAAAATGACCAACACTTGATGCTAATACAGCTTCTCCGTGCACAGCAGCACCTTTGGCCTGCGCATCCTCAAGATGTCGTTTCACCTTTTGTACAGCCGCTTCATTGATAAGCGGACCGATTTCCGTCCCTTCATCCAGACCATTTCCAACGCGAAGATCTGCTACCGCTTGGGTGAACGCTTCCAAAAACTTGTCTTTTATATTTTCGTGTACATAAATCCTATTTGCACATACACATGTTTGCCCGGCATTACGGAACTTCGACTGCATCACACCTTGAACAGCCTCATCTAAGTTCGCATCCTCTGCAATGATAAAAGGCGCAAGTCCCCCTAACTCAAGGGATACCTTTTTCACTGTATCTGCAGCCTTTCGCATTAATAGCTTGCCGACTGGTGTGGAGCCGGTAAAGGTGATCTTTTTGACGCGGCTGTCCTCCATCCAAGTATCCACAACCTCAGCTGGGTGCAGCGTTGTAACAATGTTAATCACTCCTTCTGGAATGCCAGCCTCCTGCGCACATTCCGCCAGCAGAAGTGCAGTAAGCGGTGTATGCTCCGCTGGTTTAATAACAACTGTACAGCCTGCCGCTAAAGCTGGAGCAACCTTGCGTGTAATCATAGCTGCCGGGAAGTTCCATGGAGTAACGGCTGCTACAACACCAACCGGCTGCTTTTGCACAAGAAGGCGCTTTGATCCCACAGAAGCGGGAATAATCTCACCATACACACGCTTCGCCTCTTCGGCATACCATTTCAAAAAGCTATTCGCATAGCGTACCTCTCCAATTGCTTCCGCAAGCGGCTTTCCTTGTTCCTGCGTCATGACACGCGCGATTTCCTCCAGCCGCGATTCAATTACATGAAACCATCTCTCTAGGAATGCCGCACGCTCATACGCTGTCGCCTTTGACCATGTCACAAATGCAGACGCCGCTGCATCTACCGCTTGCTTCGCATGTGCTACAGTACCGCTTGGAACCACGCCGACATTCTCCCAAGTTGCGGGGTTTTTTACAAAAAAGGATTCCTCTGCCTGTACCCACTGTCCGTTTAACAACATTCCCTTTTCCAATAGCTGCTCTGTCATATCGTCTGTTCTCCCCTTTTACTAGTCCCTAATTATGTACAATCTTCATTGCATGCACCGATTGATAAGCTTGTTATACGTATCGAACGGTCTCTTTTCCTTCTTATCCATTAGTGTATCACTAACAAATGTGATTTTTCACTCAAAATGGTTTTTTTACATTCAATAAAATAGGATTGAGTTCTTATAAATGGTCTGCCGTAAAAGTAATACATTATTTACTGCTTTTACTTATAAGTGTACTGCATTTATATGTTACATTGATTCTAGAGTAACTTTGAAAAGGGAGGCTATCGTGAATAAAGTTATTTTATTTGATGGAGAATGTAATTTTTGTGATAGCAGTGTTCAATTTATCATCAAAAGAGACAAAAAAGCTCTATATAAGTTCGCCGCAATTCAAAGCGATGTTGGACAGGAGCGATTAAGAAAGCACAATGTCCCTGCCAATATAGATAGCTTCATTCTTGTAGATGGGGAACAATGTTACTATAAATCGTCGGCGGCGCTAAGAGTTTGTAAGAATTTAACGACTGGTTGGAAGCTACTTTATTGCCTGTTAATCGTACCAAGACCAATACGAGACTATTTTTATAACATCGTTGCGAAGAATAGATATAAATGGTTCGGCAAAAAGGATAATTGTATGCTGCCTTCACCAGAAATTAGGAAGCGATTTTTATAATCATAAATATTGAAACAACAGCCCTTCCCACATCGGGAAGGGCTGTCCTTACTCAAGCTTTTACTTTACTTTCTTTTAACGCATGGTACTGCTCAACAATCAAACGGAATAGCTTGGAACTGCCATCAAGCTTTGTAAGCTCTTGAATTGCAGCTTCTAAGCCAGCTTCTTGAATTGTTTTTTGAACCTGTACCGCTTCTTCATCTCCTGCAAAGTCATACAACAGTGCTGCGGCAATTCCCTTTACGAGATACGTTGGTTCATCTCCCACAACATCCATGTATTGCTGCGCTGGACTCACTAAGCGATCCTTTGGTCCAAGCTTACGAATCGGTGAACGTGCTACCCTTGTCACCTCATCCGAGATGTGCGGATTTGAGAAGCGTTTAACAATTTTCAGCACATATTGCGAATGTGCTTCTACATCAAAATCATATTTCTTCGTTAAAAAAGCTCCGCTTTCTTTTAGAGCACCTTCAACTAAACTATGAACCATTTCGTGATCCATTGCCTCATTAATTGTGGCAATACCAAAGTGGTAGCCTAAGTAGGCAGCAATGGCGTGCCCTGTGTTTACAGTGAATAGCTTTCGTTCAATATATGGCACTAAGTCCTTCACAAATGTGATTCCTTGAATCGCTGGTGTTTCTCCAACAATTTTCGTCTCGTCCACAACCCACTCATAAAACGGCTCTACAATTACCATAAGCTTATCTTCATTAGTTTGATTGGGAACGATGCGGTCCACTGCACTATCAGGGAAGCCAAAGCGCTCATCAAACAACGGTTTTTCTTCCTCTGTAAGATGCTCGTACACCTTTTCCTTTAATAGTGAACTGCCGCCAATCATGTTTTCGCATGCAATAATATTGAGCGGCTTCTCTACCTTGCTATATCGTTTGCGTAACCCTTCTGCAAGTAAAGGAGCAATAAATTGTAAAATATGAGGACCAACTGCCGTTGTCACAACTTCCGCTTCTACAATCGCTTCAATGACCTTCTCCGGGTTTTGCTGACTGTTTAACGCTCGGACATTGCGGATAATTGATTCCTGTTTAGCGTCTTCCGCTAGTACAACACGGTACTCTTTCTTTTCGGCAATTAAATCTACCAGTTCACTATTTACATCTACAAAGCATGTTTCAAAGCCGGATTGATATAATAAGCTTCCAATAAAGCCCCTACCAATATTCCCCGCTCCAAAATGAACGGCTAACATATTAGTTCACCTCTTCGAATAATGCTAAAATTTCTTCTGCAGATGCTGCGTGAATGATTTTTTCGACATTTTCTTCTTCAGAGCAAACAATTGCTATTTGAGAGAGGATATCTAAATGCTCATTGTTTTTTCCTGCAATTCCAATCAGCAGCTTGACGATGTTGCCATTTCCGAAATCTACACCACCTGGTACTTGAACAATTGAAATTCCAGACTCTTTTACTGATTCTTTTGCGTCCTCAGTACCATGAGGAATTGCAACAAAATTGCCCATATAAGTGGATGTTAGCTCCTCTCTCTCTAGCATTTTTTCGATATATGAAGGTGCAACATATCCACGTTTCACTAGAACATCTCCAGTAAAGCGGATTGCCTCCTCTTTATTATTCATCGCTGCCTGTAATACAATATTTTCTTTAGCTAAAACTGGTAATGACATAGTTATACACTCCTTATTTCTTTTATTTTTTCTTCAAAGTAGTTATCAAATTTGACAGTAAGATATTCCGCAATCCACTCTTCATTCCGCGACTGAAACACAACAATACTCTCATCGCTTTCAATCAACAAAGAACTAATATAGCTGAGCGCTTCTAACATCTTGTCCGAAGCCTGCTCAGGAGATAATAAAATAAGAACATGCTCTGTTTCGATAAGCGAGTTATCCATCGCTCTTACTTCTATTGGCTCAGCTAAGCTGTAGATCGTAAAAGAAGGGAGCTGCACATAGGAAGAACGTGCATGAAATAGCGCCAACGATGTATTCGGAATACCGAGCCCGCCTATAGCTTCCCTCTCAAGCAATGCTTGAACAACCTCTGTTACATCTGTAATCACTTGGTTTTCATATAGGTCTGTACATGCTTGCCTCAGGATATCCGCCATTGCATACGGAGGCTGTACTTCCTTCAAGAAGAATCCATCCAACAGCGTTGTAATAATAACAGCGTAGTCGCGGATGCTGTGCATCCCCCCAAGCACTTGCTGCCGGTTCTTCTCATTGGAAAAAGCGCTTTTCGCTGCTTTCATGGAAGGCTTCTGTTGAGTATGCTTTGTAATATAAGGCTTAATTTTCTCAATTTCATCTTTTGTTAAAATCGGACTGACTATAATATACTCTCCATAAAAATCTGGCAGCGGTATCGTTGAAATAATCAGGGGATACTCATTAATATCCATTTGCGGCAATTCAAACAAAGAAATGTTCCGCACCTGTTGCAACTCAGGAAATGCCTGCCGCAGCTTTGTGGCGAGCATCTTAGATGTACCAATGCCACTAGAGCAAATGACCAATGCTTTGATATCACTGTTTCTAACATTTCCTAATAAGACAGACCCAAAATGCATGACAACATAGGCGATTTCTTCATCCGGTACTATAAGCTCATGAAAGGTCTTCCTCATAGCATGTTTCACAATAGCGAATAGCTCTGGGTAATCCCCCTTCACCTTATGGAGCAATGGATTACTAATGCCCATATTATGCTTAATGCGATAGAGGGCAGGCTTTAAATGGACAACCAGCCCTTGGAGTAAAGAGCCATTATTTGTTAAGTCCTGATCTAATTGATCACTCACATATTGGATGAGGAGCTTTGCATGAATCGCCGTCTGAAGACTCGAATCTTCTATTAAATACTCTTTATCATGACGTAGCTTAGCACCTCGTAAGTGCATCGTAATATAACCGATTTCGGCAACAGGAATCTCGACCTGAAAGGCCTTCTCTAATTGTCGGATGATTTTTTCAGCAACTTCATATTCCGGCTCAGCTCGCAATTCATCTAAATATGACGGGTCTATCGCAATGTTTTCTCCCTGGAGAATACGCTCCATCGCTAAGGCGAGATGCACAACTAAGCCAATATATGCGCTATCAGCCATTGAATAGGCTAAATCCTCATTCGCTTCTTCAATTGCCTTCTCGACAATAAGCAGCTTCTTTTTTTCCACGAGACCTAATAATCGTTCAGAAATCGAATCAATTTGCTGCGTTGACTTCCGCTGGATATTTTCCCTCACAATCGAGAGAAATTCCGATTCATTCAAATGCTCGGAGATCATATTGGTCATCGCTCTTCTCTTCGCACCTTCAGAGCCTTGAATTTCTACGCCGTAGCTTCTTTTTCTAAGAAGAGAGAGCGCAAACTTCTGTAAGTATTCCTCTACTTTATTTAGATCATTACTTACCGTAGCCACCGTTACATTTAAATCATTTGCCAAGCTCGCCAGCTTGACCGGTTCTTTTGCTTCTAATAGCGTACATAATAGGATAGTTTGACGTTCCTCTGGTGTATATTCCGTATGCGAAAGACCAAACAGAAAAAACTGTAATTCATTGACCTTCTGTTCACTTCCTGCAACTTGAATGCCTACACCTGATTTTTTTAACAATGTCAAATCATATTCCGCTAAAATATCCTCCACGTTTTTCAAGTCCCGGTGAACAGTTCTTACACTCACATGAATTTCATCTGCAAGATCTTTTACTGTTAACTCGTCCTTAGTGGATAATAAGATTTCAAGAATTTGTCTCTCCCGTGCGGAAATATACATTGGATCCACTCCGTATAAAGATTTCCTATCAAATCCCCTCATTAGGTTGCTGACAATTTTGAATTTGTATACCTATATTCTTATGATAAAGTGTGAACAATCTAGAAACAACAAGGACAAAATTCAATTTCGTCACAAGCATTGTTGCCATTATTTTAAAACGGATGTACAAACACAACTTTTCAACCTAGAAAAGGACCCGATGCAATCACACCGGGTCCTTTCCTAAAATCCGCTTATTTTGCACTTCCTACAAGCTTCTCCTGCAAACTGCCTACGATTTCATCATATCTTGGGCTGTTCAGGAAGTTTTCTACAGAAACATGCTGTGCGTTTGGAAGCTTTGCTTTTGCACGATCTGTTAAATCCTTATGCGTAATCACAAGGTCTGCATCTTCCGGAAGATTATTAATAGCCGTATTAATAACCGTTACATCAAGATCTGCCTTTTTTACTTTGTTTCTCAAAATCGATGCACCCATCGCACTGGAACCCATACCTGCATCACAAGCAAACACAATTTTATTTACTGTGCCAAAAGCTGCAGGAGCCGCTGCTGTTTCCTCCACTAATGCTGCAGCTGCAGTACTGCGTTTTCCTTTCATTTCCTGCATTTTTTCTGCTGCAGCAGTTAAATTCTCATCATCTTCTTTTGCTTTGCTTGCCTTTAAAATAATAGAAGCAACCGCAAAAGATACAGCCGCAGCTACGATAACCCCAGCTAACACTGCGAAATATCCGCCTCTTGGCGTCATAGCCATCAAAGCAATAATACTTCCTGGTGATGGCGCCGCCACTAGGCCTGCGTGTAAAATATTGAATGTGAATACGCCGCTCACACCGCCGGCAATTGCCGCTAAAATTAAGACTGGCTTCATTAAAACGTACGGGAAGTAAATTTCATGAATTCCGCCTAAGAAATGAATAATAACTGCACCCGGTGCGGATTGCTTTGCTGCACCTTTACCAAACAACCAGTACGCTAATAAAATACCAAGTCCTGGACCAGGGTTCGATTCTAATAGGAATAAGATTGACTTTCCTGTATTTGCTGCTTGCTCAATTCCTAATGGACTTAAAATACCGTGGTTAATTGCGTTGTTTAAGAATAAAATCTTTGCCGGTTCGATAAAAATATTGGCAAGCGGTAATAATCCTGCCGCAACAATGGCTTTAACTCCTGCTGCTAAAGCCTTGCTTAACCCTAAAACAACTGGGCCAATTCCTTTATACGCAAGTAATGTTAACAGTCCGCCGATAATACCTGCAGAGAAGTTGTTGACTAGCATTTCAAAGCCAGATTTCACTTTTCCTTGAATCGCTTGGTCAAATTTCTTAATTAAATATCCTCCAAGCGGTCCGACAATCATAGCACCTAAAAACATTGGAATATCGGAGCCGACAATGACCCCCATTGTCGCAGTCGCACCGACTACGCCGCCTCGTAAATCATGAACCATTCTACCGCCTGTAAAACCGATCAAAAGCGGAAGAAGGTACGTAATCATTGGGCTCACTAATTTAGCAAAGCTTTCATTCGGTAACCAGCCTGTTGGAATAAATAACGCTGTAATAAGTCCCCATGCAATAAATGCACCAATATTAGGCATAACCATACCGCTTAGATAGCTGCCAAATCGTTGTATCTTTACTCTAGCATCAGTCTTTTCTTTAGCTGCTTGGCTCATTTTTGATGACGCTCCCTTCCATGCTTGTTTTTATCTTCCTTATATCCTTATAATAGAGCGATTTCAGATATATTATCAATTTATACAAAATTGCATTTTGACATTTGCATTGTTGTCAAGTTTAAATTTAGAAAAAATAGGATGTCTTTTAAAGAGTTTCTCAATTTGTACACATCTTATCCATAATAAGAAAAGTGGACAAGGTCCGCCTTTTATGGCAGCGCGTAGGGGTGGGCCGGAGTCTGTCATTTTGGGCCTTGGGAGCTAGACATCGCCCCGAAAAGTTATACTTTCTTAAAGCGTAAAAAGCTAACCATCTATCTTTTGGTTAGCTTTTTCTCTATCTTATTGCAGCCTCTCTTTATGTATACAATCCTGATCCTTCAGACGCTTTCAATCTGAAAAAAAGAAAATAAAAGAAAGTAATAATATATTTAAGTTTAGCACATTCTATATGCAAGACTCATTTAAGGAGGTGATACACCATGCAACGACATACAACTGTTTCCGGAAACAGCTCCAACGAACTGCTCTTTGCAGCAGCTCAATCTTCCATTGATCAAATGAAGCTAGAAATCGCACGAGAATTTGGCATCCAGCTTGGCCCAGAGACAACATCCCGCGCGAACGGTTCTGTTGGAGGCGAGATTACAAAACGCCTTGTTATGATAGCACAGCAGCAACTTGCAGGAGGAAGCCGTCTTCACTAAAATGAGCGTTTGCAGTTTTGTATTATTACTGCGTTAATACGTGCGAGCTTGGCTAACTTGTTCCTTCCTAGAGCCAAGCTCTTACTTATGAAATCTTATGCAACCAATCTACTTTTTCGTTTTTTTGCGGCGTGTTGATCTCTTCCCTAGCAGATATCCAATATAGATCAAAAGAAAATGAAAACCAATAAACCCGAAAAAAACAATGACGATTCCTTGAATGTTGCTGAATACACTTGCTATATCTGCCTCTATGAACCAAGCATATAAACAAACAATCAGTACACCCCCCGATAACAGGAGCGTGCTCCGTAACGGTCCAGGTTTTGCTGCTCGCTGTCTAAGGGTCTGCTTTTTTGGAACGGAAGGCTTTCTTTTTCTAGACTTCTTCCTTTCGGTTCCCTTGCTTGCGGGCGCTGTAGATGTTTTCTTTTTACCCTGTACTTTCTGTTCTTTTATATTTCTAGCATTCATATCATGTAATCCTGTTCTACTATAATACACAAATCATATCATGGGGATACCCTCTTGCAAAACAGTTCTTCTTATGCAGAAAGTTAGAAAATTAAATTGAGTCTGATAGCTGGTTTAAACCGCTTTCTTATTTGGAATAATTTACATAATAGGAACACTCCTATACTGTAACTATATTTCAATGAGTTAGGAGCTTGCATGATGAAATCTTTAGTAAACAAGACCTATAAAATTTACATCATCACCTTCATTGGAAGCCTTCTGCTAGCCTTCCTCTTAGTTAATATGTATAAATTTCTTCAAGCATCTTATTCGATCGAACAGATGCTTGTACTCATTCACTCATTTCCTCGTGCATATCTGATTAATACAGTTACTTTAACTGCGCTTATCTATTTTATTTGTACAACAATCATTATGCTGATTCAAGTACGGCGCACGACGAAGGACTGGACGGTAAGCCTTTCTGTTTATATGCTGCTCATCCTTGTCTCCCTGGCTGTCTCTATCTTATTTTTTATGGTTCAGAACACAATGGATGCTCATAAAGCCTTGTTATGGATGAAACAATATCCAAATCACGTCATGATGACAGCCATCTTGATTACAAGCATTATGTTATTTATTTTTGCCTTGTTTGGAAGCTATTATCTTGGAGCCATTGTAGCTATGGCTGGACTTTGTCTTCTAGCACTTACCAATTACCTCAAGCTAAAAATACTGGGGCAGCCATTATACCCAACTGATTTTGGACAGCTTAAGCAAGTAAGAGATCTCATTCCGATGATTATACAGAAAGTGTCGATTCTATCTCTTGTCGCGCTTGTTCTTGGTTTGGTAACTCTCGTGATTTTGAAAACAAAGCTTCCTAAATATAAACCGCATTGGCTTCACCGCATCCTTGTTGCAGGCACTTCTGGGTTTATCATCTGGTCTTATGCTAATTATGAAAGCTCCATTATGTCCGCTATTTTCAAGGTAACAAAGATTGAGTTAATTAAATGGGATCCTGTCCTAAACTATGACTTGAACGGGGCAGTACTAGGGTTTGTTTTAAGCATAAACCAAAACATTTTTGAAAAACCAAAGGACTATTCAAAGGAGAATGTGCTGCAGGTCGCTCAAGCTGTAGCACATGACCTACAGGAACAAACTGTTTTAACCGAGACAGCAGCTGCAGTAAAACCAAATATTATTTATCTGATGAATGAAGCCTTTTGGGATCCAACCCGTCTGCCAAATGTACAATTTGAAAAAGACCCTATTCCCTATATTCGGGAAGTAATGCAGCAAAATCCCTCTGGATATACACTGTCTCCTATGTTTGGAGGAGGAACAGCAAATGTGGAATTCGAAGCATTAACCGGGTTTTCACTAAGCTTCTTAGAGCAGGGCAGTGTTCCCTATATGCAAGTATTCGATAAAAAAAAGAGTGTTCCCAACATTGCGAGTATCTTACGACAGAGAGGATATGACGCTGTCGCTTTTCACTCTTTTGAAAAGTATTTTTTCAAAAGAGACGTTGTTTATCCAAAGCTTGGATTTCAGTCCTTTACTTCTATGAAAGAAATGAAGCACAAGGAAATGGCTGCAGAGCATGTTAGTAATATGTCTGTATCAAAAGAGTTAATTGATATGCTAAAAAGTCACACTAACCCTGTGTTTATCCATACCGTAACGATGCAAAACCATTTCCCCTATCTACCAGGAAGATTTAAAACAACCGAAATTAATGTAGAGGGATTGGATGAAAAAAGCAATCAAGTACTGGAAACCTATACAGAGGGGGTTCGTCAATCAAACGAAGCATTTCAATATCTCATGGAGCAGCTCGACACTTTGGATGAGCCGACTATCGTTGTCTTCTGGGGAGACCACCTTCCGACATTCGGAGAAAATAATAACGCAATATACAATTCAGGGTTTATAAAAACCGGGGGCACAAGCGAAGAAAGCCGGAGAATGCACGAAACTCCCTTTTTTATTACAGCGAACTTTCCGATTCCCCCTGTAAATCTAGGAACAACGAGCCCAATTTACTTCGGTCCCATCCTATTCCAGATTTTACAGGAGCCGCTGCCGCCTTATTATCAATTTCTCATGTCGCTTTACGAACGATATCATGGCATCATCCGTGAACTAAAAGTAAATCCTGAAAATGGAATCATTACAACCCTTACAAAGGATGACCAAAAACTATTAGACGAATACCGCTTGCTTCAGTACGACTTACTCATTGGAGAGCAATACTCCAGACCTGTCCTGTTTCCTGGAGAAAATTCCAATAGTTGATTTTCCTCAGGAAAACTCGTCGATTGGCGAGCCCTGCCCGGATATCGCTTCTCGTCTTATGAAGCGATATCCGGGCAAGTCATTTGGTGGATGATGTATTAAAGAAAACTCGCCGCCTGACGAGCCCTGCTCCCCAGGCGAAGACAGAGGCGTAACTGCTTCGATTTCCTCCTCGCCGCGCAGTACGCCGCCCTTTAATTTAAAATTATTAAATCCATAACGCTTATATGCTGCTTCCGCAAGCCGGACAACTGCCTCTGGAGTTAACGCCTCTTCATGGCGTAAGCGCATCTAATCATCTTCGGCATCATGCGCACTCAAATATGGAAGATCCGTCTTATTGCGGTCACCTACATAAAATAAATAGCCCAACATCTCTACCTTATCGCGCTGCTGCCCTTCACCAAGTAAGGCAGCCACTGGTACACCGAGACATTTCCCTACTAATCAGTCAATATAAAATGGAAATATTCAGAAACTTTTTTAAAAATGCCAAACAGGACAATTTTATGTATACAGTGTGACAAACGTAGCTAAAGCCAGGTGTATGCATATAAAGAAATCCGTAATGAAATACTATCAAATAGGCTATGGTTAAAATATTCCGTGGAATTTGCTCCTGATAGGGGCATTTGTAAGGTGATAAAAATGTGGAACATGATTGTTTCCTATCTTCCAGACTGGAAAGTTTGTACGCAAGCTTTTATCGTATTTTTCGTTCCGTATGTTATCTCAAAGTTTTTTAATTGGGTCCATGCAGCAGAGGAAGAGTGATGAAAATGAAATGGTGGAAATCAAAAGCCAAACAGATGCAAAAACATCCTATTGAAAGTGATACTAAGCAAGAAGCTATCCTTCCTCAAAATTCAGCAACCCCTTTTACGGGTGCTTTCATCTCAGATTTAGAACTGATAAAGCAGGAAATCGCTCTTAATTCAGATGTCTACTTTCGAGAGTTCAACATCGGATATACGTCTACTCGAGCAGCAATCGTATTTGTTGAAGGGCTGGCAGATAAAGATCTCATTGACACACATATTATGAAGTCGCTCATGCTGGAACTTTCCGAAGAATATAAACAGGAACAGGCCATTATGAAAGGCACTGTTTTAAAAGAGTTTATTAAGCATCACATTCTTTCTATTAGTCAGATAAAGGAAGTACATAACATAAAAGATTTGTTGTCAGAAGTATTAACGGGTTCGACAGCCCTTTTAATTGCTGGATCACCAGATGTCTTAATTCTCGGTACAGCGAAAGGAAAAACAAGAACCCTTGAGGAACCCGTATCAGAAGCTTTAGTCAGAGGTCCACGTATAGGGTTCACGGAAGCATTAAACGATAATACTGCTCTTTTGCGACAACACGGGAAAAATGAGAGCCTATCCATTATAAAATTCCTAGTAGGAAAACGTGCAAAAAAGGAGTTGGCAATCGCCTATATCAAGGATATCGCGGACCCGGAATTAGTGGAAGAAGTAAAGAAGAGAATTCGGAGAATCGATGTTGATAATGTCCCTGAATCAGGATATGTAGAACAACTCATTGAGGATAATTATCTAAGTCCTTTTCCGCAAGTACAAAATACCGAGCGCCCTGATCGCGTCATCGGTGCATTGATGGAAGGACGAGTAGCGATTTTGTTGGACGGAACACCCTTTGCTTTAATCGTTCCCGTTACATTTAATATGCTGTTGCAATCGCCAGAGGACTACTACGAACGTTGGCTGCCCGCTTCTCTCATCCGTCTATTGCGTTATGCAGCAGCCTTCATATCTCTTTTCACACCTTCTCTCTATATTGCCTTTAGCTCGTTTCATCCAGGATTGATTCCAACTAAACTGGTCATTTCCATCATAGGATCACGTGAAGGTGTTCCATTCCCTGCTTTTATAGAGGCATTGATTATGGAAATAGCCATCGAGATTTTACGGGAAGCCGGGCTGCGCCTGCCTAAGCCGATTGGTCCCACAATGGGGATTGTTGGCGGATTAATTATTGGACAAGCTGCCGTAGAAGCGGGGATTGTCAGTCCAGTTATGGTCATCGTGGTGGCAGTAACCGCGATTTCTTCCTTTGCGATTCCTCAGTATACCGGAGGGATTGCATTACGTATCCTTCGCTTTACAGCTATGTTTTGCGCTGCCATATTCGGTTTGTATGGGATTATCCTGTTTTTTCTTTTTCTTTATAGCCATTTAGTGAAGCTGAAAAGTTTTGGTGTACCTTATACAAGCCCTGCTATTCCGTATCGGTTAAGGGAATGGAAAGACTTTATGGTTCGCTTGCCGCTCATGATGATGAAACGTCGCCCACCCAATATGCATACGAAAGACCCTACGCGCAAAGGATAGATTACAACGAAAGAAAGCAGGTCAAAGATAATGCTCAGTACGAGTGACCGTATTACGACTTTAGGCGTTGAAATCATGCTGCTCCTGCTCTTATTTATGAAACAGCCAAAAAAAGCAGGAAAAGTTGTTCTAGTTGAGACTCTCATCCCTCTCATCTTTTATGTAATTACCATAGTAATGGTCATCGGAACGTTATCCGTTGATGGGGTAGTAACAAGAACATGGCCAACGATTGATCTCATGCACAGCTTTGAAATGCCCGGTTTGATATTTGAACGTTTTGAGTCTTTGCTGCTCGTAATATGGATTATGCAGATATTTACTAGCTTTAACATTAGCCACTATGCTGCTTCTTTAGGATTGTCTCAGGTCTTCAAAAAAATATACATCCATTTATGCATGGTTTACTGCCGCCTCTGTTTCTCATTATTGCAAAATTGAAGGGGGGAAATCATGAAGCTTAATAATATGAGTTGCCTCTTGCTTCCCTTTTCAATTCTTTTACTTCTATCCCTTACAGGATGCTGGAGCAGTAAAGAAATTGTAGATCGTGGTTTAACCACAGGTATAGCAATGGATAAGGGGAAAGAGTCAGCGCTTGAGAAAAGGTTAAGAAAGCAAGGAGGAGGATATACCAAAAAGAATCTTCTCACATTGACCTATCAATTTGCCAACCCCCAATCAACAGGTATGAAAAATAAGGAGGGAGATTCCCAATCTAAATCTTATATCAACATTTCTGAAACCGGGGATTCTATCCATCAAATGACTCGTGAACTTTCATTGAGAACAAATCGACCTACGTTCAGTCCACATTTAAAAGTGATTGTGATCAGTGCGGATCTTGCACGCACATATAGCTTAGATCAATTATTGGATCAATATCTCCGCGACAATGAAATTAGACTTAGTTGTCTCGTGCTCATTAGCAAAGGTCGAGCCAGTGAGACGTTGAAATCAAAAGAAATAGGAGAAATTCCCGCATTCCGTTTGCTTGAAATTGTAAATAATCGACCTAAGACAGCAAGAATTTTACCACCTATGCCACTTGCTAAATTAGTGGGCAAGATGAAAGCTGGAACTAGCTTTCTCCTGCAAAATGTGATTTCAGCAAATGAAGAGGAAAAATTTGCGGGAGCTGCCGTAATTGAAGGTAAGACAAAAAAGCTGCGGGGTTTTTTGAATGAAATGGAGGTAGAGGGATTAACATGGCTAACAGGAACAGGAAAAGGCGGTGTAGTGAAAAGCTTTGATAACAAGACAGGACAACCTATCGTTTATGAAATAAAGTCAATGAAAAGCAAAATTACACCCCATGTTGCGAAAAACAACATTTCTTTTGATGTAAAAATTGAAGCAGAAGGCCGCCTATCTGAAAACTGGGCCACTTCAGGAACCTCTTCTGAAAATAAATCTCTAAAGATGAAAGAAACAATTTTTGAAAAAGAAGTAAGCCGTTTGGTGAAACAGGCATTAAAAAAAATACAAGTCGAGTACCGTACAGATGTTGCCGGTTTCGGAAATCAATTAAGAATTGAACATCCTAGAGTGTGGGAAAAGATCAAAAAAGATTGGGATAAGAGGTTTAGTAAGGTTCCAATCAAATATAGTGTGAAATTAACGATCACCGATTATGGGGAGTGAAGCTATAAGATTTTTCATTAATATATAGAAATTAAAAAGAAGCTAGCCACCTATATAGTAGATGATTAGCTTCTTTCCCGCTTCGGATGGACTTCTTCAGTGCCAACAGATGCTGTTAATAGTTTTTTGCTCTTACATCAAATGAATCATGGCTTAGTAGTATGGATATGGATACGGACAATACGGATATGGATACGGACAATACGGATATGGATACGGATAACCATATCCGTAACCTGGCGTAAGCAGCGCTCCCAATGCTAACCCACCTAAAAACCCTGGAAAAAACGGACGGCCGAAAAATGGACGACCAAAAAATGGACGACCGAATCCAAAAAATGGGCGATGAAATCCTCCAAAGAATGGACGATGAAATCCTCC
Source organism: Bacillus sp. OTU530 (assembly GCF_038440375.1). NCBI lineage: Bacteria > Bacillati > Bacillota > Bacilli > Caryophanales > Bacillaceae > Bacillus > Bacillus sp. OTU530. The sequence goes on along the minus strand of NZ_JASATP010000002.1, from coordinate 68,881 downwards.
AAATCCTCCAAATCCTCCAAACGGACGAATACGTTCCATAATGCTTCCTCCCTTATCTTAGATAAATTCCTGTCACTATCACCTTATACAGGACAAATTCAATTGGAATAGGCCGTTATCTCCTCTTCGACAAAAATATTTTTCAATCAGACAGAACAACTCTTTTCTCCGTGGCGGGTATACTCTCTACGTTCCACTCCTGTATACACTATTGCACATAAGCAAAGGAAAGAGATGACACTATGTATCAAAGCGTTGATATGCAGCAATTCCCGCAAATCCCACTGGAAGATTCTCGCATTTGGTGGGGACCACGTCCTTGGTTTTATAGCCCTGTTGTTTACCGCCCTTGGTGGTTCTATTAATCCAAACAACTATAAGAGCCTTCGTTTATGGAGGGCCTTTTGCATGTGAGAAATACCCATCTTTCCTCAACGAGGCTTTTGTATTCCAAAATATATAGACCAAAAGTAGCATCCATCACCACCTAAAACTGGTTCGTTTTCCTGCTTTTTTTTACTGCTCTTTCCTTTGCGAATCATAGCTAAAGAAGGTATCATATAATAGGTATAACAGATATTTTTATAAACAATAACAGAATGGTGGTCATCCCAATGTTTCAACATTTTTCAATAAATGAACAGTTAAAAAACCAATTGCAACAGCTGCATGAAAATAATAGAAACAGTGCCGGAAGCGATGCGTTTCTTATCGGGAAAAAGCTGTACAAGGCACAGGATATGAGCATTTTAGAAGATGCGCTTACTGCGCTCCTGCTAGGCAAAAATGTTCTTTTAAAAGGACCAACAGGAAGCGGAAAAACGGTTCTTGCGGAAACACTCTCTTACTTGTTTCAAAAGCCAATGCACAGCATTAACTGCTCCATTGATTTAGATGTAGAAGGAATTCTTGGCTACAATACGCTGCAGGCTCACAATGGGGCCTCAGAGGTTGCATTCGTAGACGGTCCGCTGATGAAGGCCATGAAGGGCGGGCACTTCCTCTATATTGACGAAATTAATATGGCGAAGCCGGAGACATTACCACTGCTGCACGGTGCACTCGATTACCGGAAAATGATTACAAATCCATTTACGCAGGAGGTCGTATACGGTGATGATGATTTCCGCGTAATTGCCGCAATTAATGAAGGCTACGTTGGAACAAGTGAGCTAAATGAAGCTTTAAAAAACCGTTTCGTCATCATTGAGGTTCCTTATATCCAAGGCTCTACATTAAAAGAGCTCCTTCTATCTGAATCAAAATTAAAAAATGAATCCATCGCTGAGAAATTTGCACAGTTTTCAAATGATCTTGTTCCGTTGGCTCGTGATGGACGGGTAAGTGAAGAAGCGGCAAGCATCCGCGGCATTATTGATGCGTGTGACTTAAGCTTATATATTCCGGTGCTGCGCGCGATTGAACGAAGCATTATCGCGAAGCTCAGCGATGAAACAGAACAAATAACGGTACGGGAACTCGCTGAAAGCTATTTTCTTGAGGGATAATTATGAGACAGGTCTTTAATGAACGAAAAGTTGATGCTTCCCTCTTTTTACAAATGGAAAATTTAATGTGCGCGCTTCTCAAGGATCCAAAAGCCCAATTAGAGTACGATTATCAAACATATTATGACGAACAAGAGGGCAAGGTGACCATCAGTCGTTTTTGGGATGACCGCAGCCAAGAAGACAAAATTCTCGGTTTAAAAAGCGAAGTATATTTAAAAGCTCTCGGCTATCGGCACCATTCCGATATGAAGCTAATTCGTGAGTATGCGAAGGAGCTGCTCTCTTCGCCGCATAAACACTTTTTAACACAATTATTTGTACTGCTTGAGGATTTGCGGGTCGAGGAAAAAATTAAAACACTTCGTCCCGGCACAAAACCAATTTTCGCATGGCGCAGAAATACGTACAGAAGCTACTTCACAGCGCAATATGAAATGAACCGCATCCGTGATTTTCAAGCGGACATGCTGTTTTCCCTTTGCTACCTTACGCTGACGAGCGATAAGTACGAAAGCTTTGGAAATGACTATCTCACTAGCATTGAATCCCTTCTATATGAGGCGTTTCACGCGCGTAATACAGAGGATACGATGTACACGGTTGAGAAAATTCGTTACCGTCTTGAAGAAGCGTTACCGAGCAACATGGTTAACAATTACTTCGGTCTTGCTCCTATTGGCGATAAAGCCGAGAAAATTGAAAAAGATGCCTGTGCGCATGAATTAGCCAATGACGACACACAGCTGCTAGACGATGATGAGAAGAAAGATAAAATGGACGAAACCTTCTCTACCTGGCATCGGGAAAATAAAAACAATGACAATGAAAACTTTTTACGCTTCGAGCTAGAAAGCGGAACAAAAACAAATCTGATGGGTAACGCTGCGCGGGAGTCTGAGGATGCAGATCAGGCACTTGCTTCCGTGCAGGGCGGCTCAAAGAAAAGCAGCCAAGCTAACTTTAATCCAGCAGATGCAAAAGATGCCCGTTCCTCTCATGCATCTGGCAGCGGTGAAAATGCATACGGCAAATATAATATTGGTGCGGTTCATACTATAAAAGGTTCCCGCAAGCCGACGATCGATGAAAAGGCTGCCTATCAGACCATAAAGTCACTAATTAACAAAGATGTAAAGGAACTAAAGAAAACCATCGAAAAAACGATTGAAAATAAAACAAATGCCCATTCGGAGAAATACTATGGCCGTCTCCATAAAAAGTTCCACCGGATCTATACGGAAAAACAACCTCGTATGTTTTATAAAAAAGGGAACGAATCGAAGGAACTTGATGTTGTCTTTCATCTCTTAGTCGATTGCTCCGGCTCGATGTACAACAAAATGGAGGAAACGAAAAAAAGCGTCGTCTTATTTCATGAGGCATTAAAATCATTAAAGGTTCCGCATGCGATTAGTGGCTTTTGGGAGGATGCTTCTAGTGCAAAAGCCGAATACAAGCCAAATGTCATCCATGAAGTGATAGCATATAAAAACTCTACCTCTCCAAGCAGCGGTCCAGAAATTATGCAACTGCGCGAAGAAGAGGATAATCGTGACGGCTATATTATCCGCATCATATCTGAAGCATTGGCAAAACGTCCGGAAAAACATAAATTCTTGCTCGTATTTACAGACGGGGAACCATCTGCTTTAGACTATCACCAAGACGGGATTTTAGATACACATGAAGCAGTAAAGCTTGCACGCAAGCATGGGCTTGAGGTAATCGGTATTTTTATTGAAGAAGGCGAAGCAAAGGAAGAAACCTATCAATTAATGAAAAATATATACAACCATCACTTCCTAGTAGCTAACCATGCAGAGGATTTACGTTTAAAAATCAAGCCGCTTCTTAAAAAGCTGCTTCTTAAAATTATTTCTTAAAGTGTAAAAAATGAGGGTGCCCCATAAGCTAGTTACACTTGCTTATGGGGCACCGCTTTTCTTGTTTAACAAATCTTTTTAATTTAGTGGATAGCTTTTTGGTTTTGTTTTCACACCTGAACCACTCTCTATAAGATTTACAATTTTTTATCCATATTATATTTCAAAATCCACTGTATTTGTAAAGGGTTTTTATTTTTATTATATATCCTTATATCTAAATACTTCTGCTGCTATGCTCATAACAAGCTTCTTTTACAGAAAAGAGCTTACGGCTTAACTTAGGGATATAAAGAGCTAAAAAAACGGAACGACCTAAGCTAAATAAAATAAAGGCCAGCCATAATCCATGGTTTTGCAGTACAGGAACACATACATATAAAATGACTAGAAAAAGGATTAACGCATAAACCATTGAATTTCTAATTGGTTTCGCTTCGGTTGCTCCAGTAAATACACCGTAAAGAATGAGACCAAGAGCTGCTGATAGAGGATACAACATAATCCATCGTTCATATGTACTAGCTAACTCAATGACGCTCGGTATTTGCGTAAATAACGGAATAATATAACTCTTACACACGTAATACACCCCAGTAATGAACAGTGAAGAAAAAAGCGCCCACTGACAGGATAATGATAATGTCCGCTTGTACAAACCCTGATCATGGGAACCTACTGCTTTTCCCACATAAATACTCGAAGCATTCGCAAAGCCGTCAAATGCATATGCCATCATATAATGAACTTGAATTAGAACGGCATTGGCTGCCAATACCTCTGTTCCAAACGAAGCTCCCTTCGCTGTGAATACATTAAAAACAGCTAGTAAACAGAAGGTTCTGATCATTAAATCCCGATTCATAGCCATCATTTTTTTAAAAGGTTTTGGATCCAAGATTTCTTTTATTGCCAGAAAGTTAAATGATGGTGATAGCATTTTGATAATGATGCAAAGACTCAGAATAAATGCTGTTATTTCAGCAATGAGTGTAGCTGCGGCAACTCCAGATACATCCCAAGAAAACCATTTGACAAACATAATCGCCAATAGGATATTAATCAAATTCATAAGCACCTGAAGAGACAATGATATCTTTATACGAGATCGCCCCACTAACCAACCGATAATAACATAATTCATTAAAGCAAATGGCGCTCCCCATATCCTAATGGAAAAATAGTCAGATGCAAACTTATAAACATCAGCAGCAGGATTAATAAAAACGAAGGCCAGATACTGGATTGGCCACTGTAAAAAGAGAAAACTGGCTCCTACAACAAAAGCAATAAACAAGGGCCTGATGAGCGCAAGCACTTGTTGTCTCTCATCATTAGCTCCTTGTGCTTGGGCAGCAAACCCAGATGTACTTACCCGCAAAAAGCCGAATAACCAATACATCGTATTAAAGATAATAGTACCGACAGCTACACCGCCGATATAAGCTGGATCTGGCAGCTGCCCTACTACAGCCATATCTACAACACCTAATAGAGGCGTTGTTATGGTCGAAATCGTAAGAGGAATAGCTAAGGCTAGATAAGATCGATGATTCACCGCACTTCCTCCTTATGCTTCGAAAACTTGAAGCAATTCTTTTGTATAGGGATGTCTGCTCTCCGAAAATAGCTCTTGTTTCTGGCATGTATCTACAATACGGCCTTGCTGCATCAACATAATACGTTGGCTCATAAAATTAACAGCTGCAAGATCATGGGAAATAAACAAATAGGAAAGCTGTAGTTCTTCTTGCAAATCCTTCAATAGATTTAAAATTTTAGCTTGTATCGACACATCTAGACTGGCTGTCGGCTCATCTAGAATGATTAAAGAAGGCTCTATGCTAATAGCTCGAGCAATACTCACTCGCTGCTTCTGCCCCCCGCTCAGCTCATGGGGATAGGAATATAGATACTTTGACGGGATATCCACCATATCAAGCAAATATTCCCCAGCTTTCTTTCGATCATCGCGAAAACCTTTTAAAAAGGAAGGCTGTATACCCTTTTGAACATCTAACGGCTCCATTAAAGAATCGATAATTTTTAATTTAGGATTTAAGGAAGCCGCAGGATTTTGAAAAACAGCCTGAAGCTCTCTTCTAACACTCCGCATATTCTCTTTGCTTAACTCATGTAACGGTTTCTCATTCAGCCAAACTTCTCCTTGATCTACTTTTTCCAGCATTAATAAGCATCTGGCTAACGTGCTCTTTCCGCTTCCGCTTTCTCCTACTAGGCCTAAACATTCTCCTTTGTGAATCTCTAACGATACTTGATCCACAGCTTTATGCCCGCATGAATATTGTTTCGTAATGCGGCCGGCTCTTAAAACTTTCTGCCCTGCTGTCCTCAACATATCCTCTCCCTTTTTATATGAGTACTGCTTCTTTTTCAGCTATCGTTAACAGGCGTGATGGTGTCTCCCTTAAAGGAGGAATCGCTGTAAATAATTGTTTCGTGTATGGATGCTGAGGCTTCTCAAAAATAGCACCCTTCTCTCCAGCCTCTACAATCTCACCTCGCAGCATAATCGCCATTGTATCCGAGTATTTACGGACGTGCCGCAAATCATGTGTAATGAATAACACGGCACAGTTTGTTTGCTCTTTTAAATCAGCAATCAGCTCCAATACGCTCATCGCTGTCATGCCGTCAAGAGCAGTAGTCGGTTCATCCGCAATTAATAACTTTGGCTTTAAAATCATCGCCATTGCAATAGCGGCTCTTTGCAGCTGCCCGCCGCTTAATTGGAAAGGATAGCTTTTGTAGACTCTCTCTTCCGGAAGCTGCACATTTTTAAGAGAAAGCAAGGAATATTCTTTTCTCTCTTTTCTAGACATACTCGTATGTGTTTTCAGCATCTCATCAAACTGTTTCCCGATCGTTATAAAAGGTGTAAAAGCTCCCTGGTAATCCTGAAAGATATAAGAAATATCTTTGCCACGAATGTTTTGCAGTTCCTTTTCGGTCAGCATGGATACATCTAAGTTTTGCAGAAGGATGCTTCCCAATCGAACCTCCAATCCAGCTGGCAAAAGACCTCCAATAGCAGAAGCTGTCACACTTTTTCCACTTCCGCTCTCTCCTACTAACGCCAACCATTCTCCTTCATGGATCGTAAGACTAACATTATTTACAATCGTATTGTCCTGATGTTGAATTGTAAGCTCCTTAATTGTTAAGATGGCCATTATATTTCTCCTTTTTGATTTTTCACATCAAAGCGGTCTCTTAAGAAATCTCCTAATAAATTAGACATAAGCACAACAATCATAATCGCTAATCCCGGTATCACCATTAAATGAGGTGCATGATAAAAAAATGCTTTGCCTTCATTTAACATAGCACCCCACTCCGGAGCAGGAGGTTGAGCTCCTAATCCAATATAAGAAAGAGAAGCAATCATCAAAATGACCTTTCCAACATCTAATGTAGCCAGCACCATCACATTTCCTACTACATGAGGAATCATATGTTTACGTAAAACTCCAATAGAACTCAGTCCATTAATTTTGGCCATTGTAATATAGTCTCTTTGCTTCTCTGACAATACAATGCTTCTTGCCAATCTCGCATAACCAACCCATTTGACCATAACGATAGCAAACACAAGATTGAACATTCCTGGTCCTAACAAGCCGCTTAATATAATAGCGACAATATAATCAGGGAAGGCCATAAAAGCATCTACCATTCTCATAAAAAATCGATCTATTTTTCCTCCAAGATAACCAGCAAGAAGGCCGATTGGTACACCAATGCATAATGAGATCGCTAAAACAAGAACACTTATTCCAACAGTCATTTGAGAACCTGCTAGAATACGTGAAAACACATCTCTTCCTAAATGATCGGTCCCTAATACATGCTCTGCACTGATTCCCCTCAATCGTTCCTCCATGTTGACGTATACCGGATCATGGGGAGCAATAAAAGGCGCGGCTAATAAAAAAATAAAAACGAACATCACAAAACTAGTAACATATAAGGCTGAACAGGATGTAAACACACTTTTTCGTATCATCGACGCTCCACCTCCTTCAGTCGAATCTCCGGATTTAAAAACCGATACGAAAGATCGACTAATAGGTTTATTATGACAATAAAGAGACCCATAAAAAGAATGTAACCTTGTATAATCGGATAATCTCTTCGGACAATTGCCTCTACTACCAATTTCCCAACACCTGGATAAGCGAACAACACTTCAATAATGACTGTCCCGCCTAGTAAGCTTCCTAAGCTGACACCAAAGATCGTAATAACAGGCATCAGACTGTGGCGGAGTGCATGAAAGAAAAAAATCCTTTTTCCACTCAGCCCTCGGGCTTTTGCCGAACGGATAAAATCTTGTCCTAAGGTTTCCAATAAGCTGGACCGTAACAGTCTAATGTACACCGCAGATAATGCAAGACCTAATGTAAGAGACGGCAAAATCAAATGAAGAAATGTCCCTTTCCCCATTGATGGTAACCATCCCAGTCTTACCGAGAAAAACTGAATAAAAAGCAATCCTAGCCAAAAGCTAGGAACTGAAGCGCCAATTAAGGCAATTACTCTGCTTACGTGGTCAATCCATTTGTTTTTGGATAAGGCAGCAAGTGTCCCAATAGGAACCGCAATCAGCGTCATTACTATAAGTGACGTAATGCTGAGCGTAAGCGTAGCAGGGAATTTTTCTGCCAGTTCATCTAAAACAGGCTGACTGGTCATATACGAATATCCTAAATCAAACTGGAAGAAGCGTATTAACCAATTCCAATACTGAATGTATATCGGTTTATTAAATCCTAATTCATCTCTCAGCTCTTCTATCTGTTCATCGGATATAGCCACATCATCAATATTTAATATATATCGAACAGGATCACCTGGAGCTGCTTTCATAAATACAAAGCTAATAAAAGAAAGCAACAATAAAAACAAGACGAGTTCCAGCATTCGTTTTCCTATTTGTTTCATGTTGTCTTCACATCTAAATCTTTCGTCAAAATATAGTACTCGCTTTTACTTGTTTTCCAGCCCTTCACATAGTCCTTATATGCGACAAAATTGTTAGGATGAACAATAAACGAATGAAGTGCTTCCTGATCAATAATAGTAATGGCCTCCTTTGCTAATCCATTCCGCTTTTCTTCCTCCACTGTGTGATTTAACTCATCTATCAGACCAATTAGTTTCTCATGTCTAATTTGTCCTGGATTGATTGCACCGCCTGGCATATATGCAGAGTTGAGGAAATAACTCGCATCTCCTCTTGGGGCGGTAATCAAGCTGTATGTAGCTAAATCCCAATCCTGATTTTGGGCCAAATACTCATCAATGTTTTCTACTTGCTGAATTTCAATGGCAATACCAAGCTCTTTTGCATTAGATTGCAGAAGCTGAGCCATTAATGGAAGTTCAGGACGATAAGAATACGTTAATAATTTAAATGAAAGAGGCTTTCCATCCTTCATCGCCTTTCCGTCTTTCATTTTGTATCCTGCTGCTTCCAAGTATTTTCTAGCAGTATCTAAGCTAAATATTTTTTTCTCATAAGAAGGAGCAAAAGGAAAATCCGGTAAGAATGGACCGTCCGCAACTGTCGCTTGCCCTGCCATAATGCTCTCTGCCACTGCTTTACGATCGATAAGGGCATCAAACGCTTTTCTCACATTTAGATCCTTTAAAGCTTCTTTTCCAGTATTGTACATCAATAGATGCGTTCGTAAGCTTGGAACTACGTCAGTTACGATGGATGTATCGCTTTTTAGACCTTCAATGCTTTCAATAGCTGGACGATACACAATATCTGCATCTCCAGATTGCAATGCTGCTGTACGGGCATTGGCATCTTCGTTAAATGTAAATGTTGCACGTTCAAGCTTGGCTTTCCCGTCCCAATAGCCCTCATATCGTTCTAGTTCCAACTTACTGTTCGCTTCAAATGAAGCAACTTGAAATGGACCTGTTCCAATCGGTTTTTGTTCTACATTTGCTTCACTTACATCAATAATGGCTGTGTTCGGATGAACAAGCTCAGATGGAAATTGTGGTAAAGGCTGTTCGGTTGTGATTGTTAAAACCTGCCCATCAGCTGACATCGTTTTAATTTTTAAAGCATTTTTCATTGCTTCACTCACTTCGATGTTCCGCTCCAAAGACCTCTTTACAGCTTCTGCATCAACCTTACTGCCATTTTGAAAGGTGATATTCTCTCTAATTGTAAACGTCCATGTTTGTCCGCTATCATCACTTTTCCATTCCTTTGCAAGCCACGGTTCAAGTTCTGAGTTCTCATTAATCTTAACAAGAGTTTCTGCTATACCGGCTCTAACCGGTGTATAGTTTAAGTGCGGATCTAAGGTCTCACTTGGAAAATTAGACAGAAAGGTTAGTTCCTTCTTTTTACCCTTCTCTTCACTTTTACTCTTTGACTCTGTCGAAACTGAGCATGCTGATAAGATTAAAACTAGAATATAAGCTGCTACATGCATACTTATTTTTTTTATCAACATATCCTAACCCCCTAAAATTGAAATCATTACGATTTACAACGCAAGATAATCCTCTAATTTTTCTATAATAAAGCTTCCAGCAACATCGTTATGTTAGTTACTTTGTTTCCCGGTGTAACGTCATCCTTTTTAGTCTTGGACAGTATTTCTTCAGTTCAATTCGTTCAGGGTTATTCCGCTTATTTTTTGTTGTAATATAATTACGATCTCCACATTCTGTACATGCTAGTGTAATGTTTACACGCATCTGAAATTCCTCCTAATAACATTTAGTATAATTTTACAACTGTAAGACATGCTTTTATAAATAAATCCTATGAATGTATCATGATCTACTTCACTCAAATCAAAATAATTACGATTTGATGAGTATAAAATTCCTAAAAATTTTTTAGTTTATAATTCGTTAACCCTTTATACATAGAAGATCAATATAAACCGTAATTATTCTTATTTAAAACCAATAATGCAGGAGCTCTATAAAAAAGTCAATACATGAGGTTTTATTTTATAATCAAATAACCTACTCCATTACCGTAAATGGCGGAAGCGGATCTCGAAATGTAGACCAATCCTCTATCATCTCTTGATCTGTTAACAAGCATTTGTCTAATGATTCCTCAATTTCCGCTCTATCGATATCAATCCCAATCATAACAACCTCTGTCATTCTATCCCCGTATACACTATCCCATTTTTGCAATAGTCCAGGTTCTTCTTGTAATATTCGCTGTATCTCCTGCTCGGGATAGGCAGCAATCCATTCACCGGCACCTTGAATCATAATTGATGTACCTGCTTGTGAAAGTAAACCTGTCATATCGTTACGAGATGCCAGCCAAAAGAATCCCTTAGCTCGAACTACATCTATAGGCCAGTCCTCTAACCACTTCATAAAACGCTCAGGATGAAACGGGCGTCTTCTTCGATACACAAAAGAGGTAATGCCATATTCCTCTGTTTCGGGTGTGTGTTCTTCGTTTAATTCTTTCATCCAGCCAGCGCTCTCACTAGCCTTCTCAAAATCAAATAACCTTGTATCTATTACTTTGTCCAACGACACATGAGCATGATTTGTCTCAATAACGTGTGCATCCGGATTCAATTTTTGCAGTACTGCTTTTAACTCTAATACATCCTCTCTTTCAATCAAATCAATTTTGTTAAGTAAAATAACATTCGCAAATTCAATCTGATCAATTAAAAGGTCGACAACTTCCCTTGTATCATTTTCATCATCGGTTTGTTTCCGGTCAAGTAAGCTGTCTCCTGAAGAAAAATCATTCCAGAAACGATTAGCATCAACAACTGTTACCATCGTATCAAGTGTACACATCTTTGATAAATCAATCCCAAGATTCTCATCTACATATGTAAATGTTTGTGCAACAGGGACAGGCTCACTAATTCCTGTTGACTCAATCACAATATAATCAATGTCGCCGGATTTCACTAGCTTCTCTACCTCAATAATTAAATCTTCCCTTAATGTGCAGCAAATACATCCATTCTGCATCTCAACCAGTTTTTCTTCTGTACGAGAAAATCCTCCTTGTTTGACTAGTGAAGCATCTATATTAATTTCACTCATATCATTTACGATAACAGCTACTCTTTTATCTTCACGATTTTTTAAAATATGGTTTAATAAAGTTGTTTTTCCTGAACCTAAATAACCACTTAAAACCGTAACGGGAATCTTCTTTTTCATAAAAACCTCTCCTATCTAAGTAATAACAGTTATTATTACGATTTATGTATCGTACTGCTCCAACTCTTTCATGTCTCCTCCTAATCATCCAATAGATACAACCTTCAGTAACGTATATAGTCGTTAGACCGAGCAGAAACTTAACAGATTGTATTTATAACAGCCTCTATTCTTCCATACAATTCTTTAGTGCTTTTTCACTTACTTGAAATACCTACATAGATCTCCATCCTTTCGTATAATTTAAAACGAAATCATTTCGTTTTAAATTATAGCACTCTTTCTTTAGGATGCATACTACCTTTTTATGTTGTCTCATTAAATTTCTCACTACGTCAAATGATCTCCCGGCTAGAAATTTATATTTTCTTAAAGTGTAAAAACACAAAAAGAGGGATTACTCCCCCTTTTTTGCTTTCTTTGCTGTTCACCTATCCAGTTTTTATGTTCCATTCCTCTGAAAAAGAACCGGTTCCATTCATGGACAGTATTATACTAGCATTTCTCAGCAAGCTCCAATACCTGTTCTAGAGTAGGAAGTGCTGTCATCGCACCTTTTTTCGATGCTGCCAAGCCACCAGATACACTCGCGAATTTCGCAAACTGCTCTAAATCACTTACAGTCGCAGCTGCTCCGTTAAACTCATGGAAGCTGTACAAAATACCTGATACATATGCATCACCTGCTCCAGTTGTATCGACTGCCTGCACCTTCATCGCAGATACCTTGCTCATATTCTTGCCTGCCGCAACATAGCTTCCCTCTGCTCCAAGCGTTACAAAAATGTACGGGATATTATAAATAGATAGTGCCTTCAGCCCTTGCTCAATATCCGCATAGCCCGTTAAAAATTCCAATTCCTCTTCAGAAATTTTCAAAATATCCGCATGACTCATCATAGACAAAATTGTTTCACGCGCTTCCTCTGCACTATTCCAAAGCCCAAGACGAAGGTTCGGATCATACGAAACAAGAACACCGTGCTTTTTCGCAAGCTCAACTGCACGAATTGTTGCGCTGCGGGATGGCTCATGAATAAGGGAAATAGAACCAAAATGCAAAAGCTTGCTCCCTTCAAACAAACTCTCATCCATATCCTCTTCACTTAGCAACTGATCAGCACTGCGGTCGACAAAAAATTCAAAGCTTCTTTCTCCATTTGCCGCAAGAGTAACAAAGACAACTCCTGTTTTTGCCTCACTTGTCAGCGGAAGATAGGATGTATCTACACCATAATCATGCAGCGTTTCTTTCAAAAATTCCCCTAACACATCATTGCCTAATTTCCCGAGAAATGTCGACTTTACGCCAAGTCTCGCCACGCCTACTGCTACATTTGCAGGTGCACCGCCTGGACACTTTTGATATGTCAGATTTGTTTCATCTGTTGGAATAAAATCAATTAATGCTTCACCTAAACAAATAATCCCTTGTTTCAAACGTAACATCCTTTCTACAACTAGAGTGATCTACAAATCTATTGTACCATTTCAAAAAACGATGAGAAAGCGGTGTTATAATTTATATCTTTTCTATAAGAAAATATGCCTGACTCGCTTCCATATGGAAATTTACACCTTTTTAAAGTATGAAGAAAAGCCAGTCAGAAATGAATCTGACCGGCTTCTCTTATATCTCTTCCAACTCTGCTACCTTCACTTCTACTGTTTCGTCTGGGTTTGTAATATCATGCACGTTTGCGATACCATTTCCTTCGTCACAGCTTTCAATCCAAACTGAAACACCATGGTATTCAACACGAACATTTCCAGGAGACGATAAAATTTGCTTTACACGATTCATATCCACAGAAATACCCTCCTCAATCTTCATACTCTCTTTTATATTCCCGCTTTCCGGCGGAATTATAAGTAAAAGCAAGTGTTTTTCTAAGAAGATGAGAAATGATAGGGTAAACCTATTGGTTGTCTCTTTTTATATACCACTGTAGGTATTTAAATTCCCATGAGAAATCTGCCAACTTCTTTGACAGATTATCTGCTTTTGACAAGAAGCTGAACAGCCTCCTTCACAAGGTCGCGATCGCTGTAATCTCCATTTTCCATTTGCTCACGTAAGCAATGCTCTAGATTCGTTCCAACAATCACGCCAATAGCTCGGTCGATTGCGGCACGAGAAGCGCTCAATTGTGTTACAACATCCTTGCAATCCTGTTTTTCTTCCAGCATTCGAAGAATCCCCCGAATTTGTCCCTCAATCCGTCTGAGACGATTCTTCATTTCTTGCGTATATTCCATGCCGCAGCCTCCTCTTTATATACCTTTATAGGTATGATGTTATTACACTACGGCAGACTTGTCAAAGGAATACCCGATGAAGAGAGTCCACTAAAAGGCTGGCTCTTTCTTCTATCCTCTCTCCCATACCTCTGCTAAGGTTTCACGAAAGAGCCTGTTAAGCAGGTCGATATTTGTCTGTCCCTTTTGCTCAAGCTGCTTCGCATATTGCTCGTAATACGATAGCTTATCTTGAATGAATATATGCAGAGCAGGGAGAGCCGCTTCCTCCCCTAACTCCTCCCCTGCTTTCTTGCGTGCAATCAGCTCCTGCAATTCCTGTAACACAGAAGAAGCTAGCTGCCGCTGCTGTGCCTGCAGCAGCTGGCCAAACTCTACAGGAGGAATGGATTGTTCGTTTTCTAACCACATACAAACAAAAATTGGCCGGAGAACATAAAAGTATTTTTTCACTTTAACCGTTTCACCGCGTAAATAATCCTGATAATTCCCCTTCGCCATATGTAAATAGTGATACATGACAGCTTTTTTGGACAGATGTGATAATCCTATATTTCGAAGGCGCTGCGCAGTTGTATAGGCTTCTTCATATACGATAGGAGAACGAAGCCATTCTAGAAGTGCCGGATTCGATTTTGCCAGCAGCTGCAGCGCCTTACGCAAATCCCAGCCGCTTATATCCAGCATATTGCTGATGGGCTTCTCAATCACATCACGCTTTTGATCAATGGAAAGATACCAGTCCCTCCTATGTACATAAACAAAGCGAACATCATAGTCGCTTTCCTTTGATGGAAAGCCCCAAGCTCGGCTTCCCGACTCGACTGCATATAAAACCTTTACATCATGCTGCCGTTCGATTTCTCGAAGCTGCTTTTTAATTTCTGCATCCATCTATCTAGCATCCTTCCTTCAGTACATAAAGAAAACTCGCCGATTGGCGGGTCCTGCCTTTGAGCGGAGACAGAGGCGTAGCCCTACTTATACTGTATTCCTAACATTCCCCACTGCGTCGAATTCACTTCTAGCTGGGAATTTATGCTTTCTTAAAGTGCAAATTCAGAAGTCTAATTCGATCCTTGAGAATCAACTGCCAGCTTCGCTAATAAGGCAATCGTAATATCATCAGCAGGCGGATTATGCAGCCCTGCTCTTACATGTAAATAGTAGCGTTGAAGCGGGTTTTTCTCCGATAAACTCCGTGCTCCAACAATTCTCATTGCCTTATCTACAACAGAGATGGCCGTATTTGTAGCAGTATGCTTGGCGGCTGCCAGCTCTCCCCGCAGCATATCCTTATTCTCTGCTGTATCATATGCGGCGGCGGTGCTATACATCAAATGGCGCGCCTGCATGAGCTCAAGCTCCATCTCTCCAATCAGACGCTGAATGCTCGGTAAAGAGGCAATAGGCTGCTGCGTGCTATTATTATGATATGTTTTCGCAAACTTTATCGCGTAATTTCGCGCCGCACGCGCAATGCCTAAATAGCACGCTGGAATGTGAAGAAGTGAGCCGGTATGCTTCTTGATCGCACCTTTTGTTTCCACTAAAGAAGAAATTGGAATATGTACATTCTTCAGAACAAGATCATGGCTCGCTGTGCCTCGCAGCGCAACACTATCCCAAGTCTCTTCAATCCCAACGCCTTCACTTCCTCTTTGTATCAGAAACTCGGCGATATCATCGCTGCCTTCTACGCTTGCTGTAACAATAAAATAATCAAGAACAGGCGATAATGACGTAAATGTTTTACGACCGTTAATAACCCATTGATTCCCTTCCTTACGGGCTGTCGTTTCCGGTTTTCCCCCGCGCGTCGGGCTTCCGGTTCCGCGCTCTGTAGCAGCGCGATTTAGCAGTGCCCCGTTCCTCACTTCACCGCATATCCGAGAAAATAATTCCGCCTCCCATTGCCTATGCTCCGTTAATTCCATAAAAAGGCTCATATGCCAGCCAATCGATAAGGCGGTAGAGCCATCTCCCTCTGCAATTTTTTCTTGAAAGAGCAGCAAATCATATAAGGAAATCTCCTCTCCCCCATATTCCTTTGGCAATGACAACGAAGTATAACCGATTTCCTTTAACTCCTGTATATTTTCAAAAGGAAAAGAACCCAATGCATCAAGGGATGGTTCTCGCTCCGCAAACCTTCCAATCAGCTTTTCTAGCTGCGCCAGCACTTGTTCTTGTAATTTCGTTTTTACAAATATGTCACTCATCTTCCCCGCCTTCTTTCCCCAGTTCTTCAACATGAAACTTTGTGTTTCATTGTATATGAGGATGGTTTATTTTTCAAAATATTGAGTATGTTATATTTACCTTATGTAAAAAGATTATCAAAGAGCGCAGCTTCCTTTTTATCTTATAAAAAATGAATAAAAAGACATTCTTAGCATTAAGTATAGAAAATCTCAATCGTTAAATATAAAAAAACCATATTTTATTAATCCCTAACTTTATATTACATTAATAGTATAAAGCTCAAGCTCTTCTAAGAAATCTTAAACTATTACTATACTATTGCAGAGAGGAATGTTAAAAATGACTGTTTATCGTCTTGGTGTGCTAGCTGGTGATGGAATTGGTCCGGAAATTGTAAGCGCTACAGTTGATGTATTTAAAGCTGCTGCATATAAAGTTGGAGTTGAAATCGAATGGATTGACCTACCTATGGGATGGGAAGGAATCAAACAACACAACAATCCCCTTCCAGAGGTAACCACAAAAGCATTGGAAAACACTCATGGGTGGATACTTGGTCCTCATGATTCTGCTGCTTATCCACCGGAGTATAAGGTAAAACTCAATCCAAGCGGGGCGCTTCGCCATACCCTTGATTTATTTGCAAATATTCGCCCAGCTAAAACTATGCCAGGAATTAAAAGCGTAGTGGGAGAAGCGGACTTGGTCATCTTCCGTGAAAACACAGAAGGATTTTACGCAGACCGAAACATGTTTGTCGGTCATGGAGAATGGAAAATTACAGAAGATGTGGTTGTTACATCAGGTGTATTTACAAGAAAAGCCGCAGAGCGGATTGCCCACGCAGCTTTTAAAATGGCTATGAAGCGCCACAAAAAAGTAACGATTGTCCATAAAGCGAATGTTCTTCGTTTAAGTATGGGATTGTTTTTAAAGGTGTGTCGTGAAGTAGCTGAACAATATCCTGAAGTGGCGGTAGATGATTATCATATCGACGCAATGGCTGCTCACTTAGTCCGCCGAGCAAAAGACTTCGATGTCATCGTAACGGAGAATATGTACGGAGATATCCTTTCTGATTTAGCTGGTGAACTTGTAGGAAGCCTGGGATTGTCCCCTTCTATCAACTCAAACGAAAAACTGGCTATGGCTCAGGCAGCCCATGGTTCTGCACCAGATATTGCAGGACTAAATCTAGGAAATCCAACAGGTATTATGCTGTCAACAGTCATGTTAATGGAATGGCTTGCTGAGAGACATAATGATAGCAAGCTTAAAGAAATTGGTAAGTTGGTGGAACAAGGTCTTTACCAATCACTCAAAGACGGTGTAAAGACCAAAGACTTAGGGGGTAATGCCTCTACTTCTGAATTCGCAGAAGCTATTTCTGAGAGAATCAATCAAACTGTTTTAAGTTAATATCCTAGATTATAATCCCGGATTTTGTCAAAGGTACTACAACTTTTGGAAAGTCCGGGATTTATAAATGGATTTTTTCAACAAACTACAAAAGGCAATGGACTTCTCCATTGCCTTTACTGCATCACTTTATTTCCTTCTGAGGAAAGCAATTATTCCGGTACGGATACAACAGCTTCCTCCTCCGTTGGTGTTAGTTTTTTAATTTCAACTAACTTAATTTGATGAGAGTCTTTAGACATAACGGTCAGCTGCCAATCATCAACGGTAAAGGACTGTCCTTCCGTAATCACCTGCTCCTGCATTAATATCCAGCCGCCAATTGTATCAACATCATTTTCCTCTAGATGAAGACCAAGTAAATCGTTAATTTCGCTTACTAATACCTTTCCATCCACAATTTTGTAGTCCTCAGATATATGCTGAATCGGTGCTCGTTCATCCTCGTCATATTCATCACGAATTTCTCCGACAATTTCCTCTAAAATATCCTCAAGGGTCACAAGTCCTGCAGTACCGCCATATTCATCGTATAACACAGCGAGAGGAATACGCTCTTTTTGCATGTGCAATAGCAAATCATGAATGGGAACAGTCTCCATTACTTCAATAACCGGGCGCATATAGGAGGTAATAGATTCTACACGCCCTTCTTCACTCTTCATATAGTTAATAAAGAAGTCTTTGACATTAACCATTCCAAGAATCTCATCTTTATCCTCTCCAAACACGGGATAACGAGTATACTTTTCGGAACGAACTATTTCTATATGAGCTTCCATCGTATCTTCTTCATACAACCCGACAATCTCCGTTCGCGGCACCATAATTTCCTTTGCAAGACGATTATCAAATTCAAAAATATTACTTACATATTTAAACTCGGCTTGATTGATTTCCCCGCTTTCGTAGCTCTCTGATAAGATAAAGCGCAGCTCCTCCTCTGAATGAGCTACCTCATATTCCGATGCTGGCTTGAGTCCAAACAGCCCTGTCACAAGACGCGCTGAACTGTTCAGGAGCCAGATAAAAGGAAACATGACCCTATAGAAATAAATAATTGGTTTAGAAAAGTTCAGGCTAATACGCTCTGCCTCTTGAATAGCCAATGTTTTTGGGGCCAGCTCCCCTACTACAACATGCAAGAATGTAATGGAAGAGAATGCAATAATAAACGCAAGCGTACTTGCCATGGCTGGAGAAAGATGGATATCCCGAAAAATGGGCTCCAACAGGTGGTGAACAGTCGGTTCTCCCAACCATCCAAGCCCAAGTGATGTGACAGTAATACCGAGTTGGCATGCTGATAAATATTCATCTAAATTGGTGATTACTTTTTTTACGGCTAGTGCGCCTTTCGTATTTTCCGCTATAAGCTGGTCAATTCGACTCGGACGCACTCGAATGATTGCAAATTCTGTTGCGACGAAAAAACCTGTTAGCGCAATTAAAAATGCAATCATGACTAAGTTCCATGCTCCCAACAGTAGCACCTCCTAGGGAAGCCGAGGTTTACCCTTCTATGCTGCACAAAAATGGATTGCTTTTATTTTTCCTCATAAAATAAAAAGCAATCCATTATAAATTTCGCCAATTCGAGATCCAAAAGAAATTTCCCTTAGACGTATAGTCGGTAAAATATCCTTATTTTGAAGATGTTTAAAATAGGACAAGATGAAATATGAGAACCTTTCGTTGGCACCTCGCCGCTTAGTTATAGAAATTTAGCTAAGAAAACCTGACGAGCTTGTCCTCAGGATGAATTGGCTTCAGTCAAGGAATGGCTATTGCCATTTCAGTTGACCGATGTTTTCCTATGTACAAATGTAAATTTTTTCCTTTTTATATCGATATGATTTGATAATGAGACACTTCCATTATTATAATAATTCTATGAACTGAGTTAACTGTTGCATGTGTTCGTATACGTAATTAATGATCATACCAGCTATTAATCAGATTCTACTACATAGAAAGGAGAAACATGAAATGACAAATAAAGTAAAAAAGCGTCAAAGGAAACCGAAATCAGTGTTTCAAAAGCAATTAGATGTCATACGAAAATTTTCTCCTTCTCATGTAGTAGAAGTAGAATTACATGTTTGGGAATTTCAACATTGGAAGATGGAGCGAATCGGTGAACAACTGCGTATCATTCGAAATACCGTTTTAGGTGAATTGTTAAAAAACTATAAACAAATGGTCCGTACAAAGGCATACAAGCGAACAATGAAATTGTATCACTTCCTTTCAGAACAAATCGATAAAGAAAAAGACGCTAGGGAACTAAAGAAGCTAGAGCAAAAGAAAAAAGAATTAACTGATACACTGGAAAATCTTCGAAATACACATCATGTAACATTTGATTTCGTCCGTAAATATGGCAAACAAATTCGCAAAACTACGTTTGGTTTGCCTGATGCTGTAACTGTCTGGTCTGCTTGTGAAATGTCATGGAATTCTATGGAAACCATTCTCTTCAAAGGTGCTGAAAACCCGTATTTTTATAAACGAAATGATTTGATTACGTTTCAAGGAAAGCAAGCAGAACGTTGTATCATATTAAAACATAATGAAAAGAAAAATAACTTTTACATTCATTTTCATGATATGCAATTTCCTTTGATGATTAAAAAAGATGACGTATTCATTCAAGAAACATTGTCCTCTATTGCTTATTATATGAAACATGGTGAAGAAATAGATAAGCAAAATGTAGAACGCCATCCATTAGGATTGCCACTCCTTTCAACATATCGCATTCGGAACAATCGTATCGTTCGTAAGAATATTCGTGGAAAAGTACGATATTTTGTACAAATCGTGCTAGAAGGCATACCTGTTGCAAAACGAAAGAAAGACGGCTCATTCCGACATACTTACGGTGTGGGTCGTGTAGCTGGAGACATTGGCACACAATCATTAGCAGTTGTGTCAAAAGATAAGGTCTTTCTAAAAAACCTAGCAGAGCGCTCTGATCATACGTTTGTCTATGAAAGAAAACTCTACTTGTTACAACGATATTTAGAACGTTCTCGTCGTGCAATGAATCCACAATATTTTGATGAAAAAGGACGTATTACAAAAGGTAAAAAGGTATGGGATTTTTCCAAACGATACCTAAAATCACAAAAAGAGCTTCGAGACCTACATCGAAAAGCAGCAGAAAGCCGTAAATATGCACATAATGAGGAAGTAAATCGTTTGCGTTCCATGGGTGATGAATTCATTATCGAACAAATGAGTATCAAAGCTCTTCAAAAGAAAGCAAAAGAGGTAACTGTAAATGAAAAAACGGGTACATTTAATCGTCGCAAACGTTTTGGAAAAAGCATTGGAAAACGAAGTCCAGGATACTTCATTCAACAAGCGAAATATCGCTTTATAGTAACTGACGGAACAGTAAAAGAAGCAAATACATGGACATTTAAGGCTTCTCAATATGACCATATTCTTGATGATACAAGTAAAAAACAATTATCGAAACGTTGGCATACTCTTCCAAACGGAATACAACTACAACGGGATTTATACTCAGCTTTTCTTCTGTTTTGTACAGAACATGATTTACAAAAGCCAAATAAACAAATTTGCGATAGTTTCTTTCATGAATTTCTAATTTTACACAACCAATGTATTGAGGAAATCAAAAATAAATGTAAGGTTGTTCTAAATAGTGGGATTACTTGTAATAAAGGAAAAATAGTTGTAACATCTGCTTGAACATAAAATTTGCATTATGTTGATAAAACAAAGGGAGTGTGACTTTGCTTCCTTCTCTGTAAAGAGAGAAGACGTACGCGAATGTGGTCAGAGGACTGCTTGTACGTCGGGTTTCAACCCTACTGTGAGTTCTCAGTTCAGGACGTAAGGAATGAACCATAGTGGTCTTTGACCTCTATGCTCCAAAGCAATCTTATCTTTTCGGAGGTAACTTTGTGTACGATAGAGAGAAACAGTATTTGGAACCCACGCGGGCTTGCCCCGTGGAGAAGTCAGGTATGATGAATAAGCAAAATACAATGATGGAGTGAATCACGTGGCAAAAGTTATTTTACAGCGTAATCGAAAAAAACGACTAGAACAAGGACATCCTTGGGTATTTCAAAGCGAAGTAAATCGTATTGAAGGAGATTTTGAACTAGGGGACTTTGTTGATGTATACAATCATCAAAACTTCTTTTTAGGAAAGGGATACATAAATCCAAATTCACAAATGATTGTACGTATTCTTACGCAAAATCCAGATGAAGAATTAAACGAAGCATTCTTTATCGAACACATTCGAAAATCTTGGGAATACCGACAAAGACTGCTGCCAAATGTTCGTTCCTGCCGTGCTGTGTATGGTGAATCGGACTTCCTCCCTGGTCTTATTGTTGACAAGTATGAGGATGTTCTCGTCGTCCAAATTTTATCACTCGGCATGGAGCGGAGAAAGGAATGGATTTTAAAAGGACTTCTTACTGTTTTTGAGCCAAAGGCTGTTTATTTACGAAACGACGTATATGTACGCGAGCTAGAGGGCCTACAACAGGAAAAGGGATTTTGGTATGGAGAAGCTCCTACTGAAATTCAAATAGAAGAAAACGGTGTATCCTATATTGTTGATATTGAAAACGGACAAAAAACAGGCTTTTTCTTTGATCAGCGTCAAAATCGTGCTGCAATCGCACCGCTCGTTTCTCAACATGAAACTGTACTAGACTGCTTTACCCACACTGGCTCATTTATGCTGAATGCATGTCTATACGGAGCAAAGCACGTAACCGCCGTTGATATTTCTGAGCATGCCATTGATACCGCAAAGCGAAATGCTGCCCTAAATGGCTTTGATAATGTAGAATTTGTAGTAGCTAATGCATTTGATTATTTACGGGACGCTGTTAGAGAAGAAAAGCAATGGGATGTTGTCATCGTTGACCCGCCTGCATTTGCGAAATCCGCTCATGCGGTGAGAAAAGCAATGGGCGGATATAAGGATATTAACTTAAACGGCTTAAAGCTCGTCAAGGATGGCGGCTTCTTCGTTACTGCCAGCTGCTCATACCACATCCATGCTGATATGTTTCAAAAGATGGTGGAGGATGCAGCATTTGATGCCAAGAAAATTCTTCGTCAGGTGCATTGGAGCGGAGCTGGCTA
Organism: Bacillus sp. OTU530; assembly: GCF_038440375.1. Taxonomy (NCBI): domain Bacteria; kingdom Bacillati; phylum Bacillota; class Bacilli; order Caryophanales; family Bacillaceae; genus Bacillus; species Bacillus sp. OTU530. The sequence goes on along the minus strand of NZ_JASATP010000002.1, from coordinate 46,245 downwards.
CGACCATCCAAAGCTGCTCGCTGCAAATGAAGGAGATTACTTAAAGTTTGCTATTTACGAAGTACATTCCCGCATGTAAAGAAAACTCGCCGATTGACGGGACCTGTCCTTGGGCGAAGACAGAGACGTAGCCCTACCTATACTGTATTCTTAAAATTTCCGACTACGTCGAATTGGCTTCCAGTTGGAAATTTATACTTTCTTACAGTGTAAGAAAAGTACAGCCGTTTCACAACGGCTGTTTTTCTTTGTTGTAAAGCGAATGACGAGCCCTGCCCTTGAGCGAAGATAGAGACATAGTTGCACTTATACTGTACTCCCAAAATTTCTGACCACGTCGAACGACCTCCAACTAGAAATTTATATCCTCTTACAACTGTAAAAATCCTTTCTACTTGTAATGTACACTCATTTGACACCATGATAACTGTCCGAACAAGGAATAATAATACACAAATTACAAAAAATAGAATTAACATGACAATTTGTTTCTTATTTACTGTATAATTATTATATAACATATAACACATTACCCTTTTCTATCTTTTACCTAAAAAGTTACAGTATCATGACAAATTTTATTTTTTTATTACGCATATTTTTCAGTTAGTAGTATACTAGAGATAAAGTGATGACAACTTTGCCGCACGACACTGAAGGAATAGAGATTCAGGAGGGAAAGAAATGAAAGTGCGTAGCTGGATTATTGGTTCAGTAGCCGCAGCCGGTATCGGTATTTGTGCTATTGGGGGATTTGCTTATAATTACATATCAAAAATGAATAAGGAACTTAATACATATGTTCTTCCGAATACAACCTTTGCAGATATATCGTTAGATGGGAAAACGAAAAACGAGGTAGCAAAGATTATTCAGCAAAAGATGAACTCGCTGGACCAGCAATCGATTACATACTCCTTGCGTGGTACAAAAGGCACATATACGTGGAAGGACTTAGGTGTGCAATATAAAGAGACTGACATTGCCGACGAGATTTTCAAGGCGCAAAAAGGCAGCATCAGTGAACGCTATACCCTACGGAAACAAGCGAATGAAGGAAAGCTGCAGCGCTCCTACGAATTAACAGCTCAGTTGGATGCCAAAAAATATGAGGAGTTCATGAAGGATAAGTACAACGGCCTCCTAACGCAGCCGAAAAATGCATCCATCAGCATCTCAGGAACCAATATTTCAATTTCTCCAAGTGTAGACGGCGAGAAGGTTGATAAAGAGAAACTGAAAGCTTTAACCGAAGAAGCCGTAAGCAAAACAATCGCTAGTGTTGACGTTCCTATCACTGCCGCAAAGCCGGAGCGTACTACAGAAGATGTGCAAAACATGGGCATTAAAGAAGTCATTGCCGAATACAGTTCACCAGTCGCAGGCCGCAATGCAAATCAAGTCTACAATGTATCAAGGGCCGCAAATAAATTAACTGGCGTATTTATTGCACCTGATGAAGTATTTAGCTTTAATGACCATGTTGGATTGACTAACGCTGCAAATGGCTATAAACTAGCAGGCGTATACGTGAATGGAAAGCTGGAGCAAGAAGCGGGCGGCGGTGTTTGCCAGGTTAGCAGCACATTGTACGGAGCCGTTCTTCGTGCAGATTTATCCATTGTCGAACGAAGCAATCACTCCAAGCCGGTTCATTATGTGCCGCTTGGCCAGGATGCAACTATAGCTGATTATGGTCCAGACCTGAAGTTTAAAAACAATACAGGGCATTATATCTACATTCAATCCTTGGTTGACGGAGCAAATACAGTTGTGCGTGTGTTTGGTACAAGCACAGGAAAAAGCGTAACTGTGTCCTCGAAGGTTGTCAGCGAAACATCTAAAAATATTACTGTCGCTACTTATAAGACTGTTAAACAAAACGGACAGGTCATCGAAAGCGGGCAAATTTCAAAAAGCAGATACAAAAAAACGGCGTGATTTCCACGTCGTTTTTTTGTATCTTCCTCTTCACAAGTTTACTCCGTATTTGTATGCTAAAATGGTATCACATCATTCATACTAGGAGTATATACGACAATGAATCAATTAGAGTCTATTCTTAGCGCCCACAAGGAAATCGCCCTTTTGTTCAGTATACTCTGCAATATCCTCATCAGCATCATTGGCGTAATTCCAAGTGTATTTATTACAGCTCTTAACGTAAAACTATTTGGCTTTACCGGTGGAGCAGTTGTATCTCTGATAGGAGAAGCATTTGGGGCCATTGCCGCTTTCTTTTTATATCGACATGGCTTCCGTAAGTGGATCAATCAACATGCAGCGCGCTATCCAAAAGCAGAACGGCTGCTTCACGTAGAAGGAAAAGAGGCATTTCTTCTCGTTCTTTCCTTGCGGCTGCTGCCATTCGTACCGTCAAGTCTTGTTACATTGTTTGCGGCGCTCGGGAAAATGGGTTGGCTCTCTTTTCTTATTGCCAGTACAGTCGGGAAGGTTCCCGCCCTGCTCATAGAAACATACTCCGTTTCTGAAGTGCTTAATTGGAGCGGGACAGGAAAAGTCATACTAGGAGCTCTTTCCGTCATCATGCTTCTGTTCATATGGAAACAGAAAAGGACATAATAGCAAGCAAGCTGATTTCCCCACTCTCCGATAGTCCATACACAACGCGATGTTTCATCAAGAAGGGAATCTCAAACCATCTTTTTAGCTATAATGTTACTAAAACTAACTAGGGGGTACTACGATGAATAACCTGTATGAAGATGATGGCTATGCGTTACACACTGATTTATATCAAATCAATATGGTTGAAGCATATTGGCGTGATGGAATTCATAACCGCCGGGCAGTATTTGACCTGTACTTCCGCAAGCTTCCATTTGGCAACGGATATGCCATTTTTGCCGGTTTAGAAAAGCTCATTGAATACTTGCGGCAGTTTCGATTTACAGAGAGCGATATTCGTTATCTTCGTGAAGAACTCGGTTATGGCGATGACTTTCTCTCCTATTTACACACTCTCCAGTTTACGGGAACATTGCGCTCTATGCAGGAGGGGGAATTGGTATTTGGAAATGAGCCAATGCTCCGCGTCGAAGCGCCGCTTGCCGAGGCACAGCTCATTGAAACAGCCATGCTAAACATCGTCAACTATCAAACGCTTATCGCTACCAAGGCTGCCCGGATAAAGCAGACTGTCGGTTCTGAAGACCTTATGGAATTTGGTACGCGTCGTGCCCAGGAGTTCGATGCGGCACTTTGGGGAACAAGAGCAGCTTTTATCGGCGGTTTTTCTGCAACAAGCAATGTCCGGGCGGGCAAAAAGTTCGGCATCCCCGTCTCAGGAACACATGCGCATGCATTTGTACAAGCGTATCGTGATGAATATACAGCCTTTTGCAAATATGCTGAGACACATACAAATTGCGTTTTCCTCGTGGATACATACGATACATTGAAATCGGGAGTTCCTAATGCAATTCGAGTAGCAAAGGAATTTGGGGACCGTATTCATTTTATCGGCATTCGTCTTGATAGCGGCGATATGGCCTATCTTTCCAAGGAAGCACGAAAAGTGCTTGATGATGCCGGATTTCCAGAAGCAAAAATCGTTGCTTCAAGTGACTTAGATGAATATACGATCATGAATTTAAAGGCACAGGGAGCGAAGATTGATATGTGGGGAATTGGGACAAAGCTCATTACTGCCTATGATCAGCCTGCGCTTGGTGCTGTTTATAAAATCGTCTCGATTGAAGATGAAAATGGCAAGATGATGGATACGATCAAACTTTCCTCGAATCCTGAAAAGATCAGTACCCCCGGCTTAAAAAAGGTGTATCGAATTATTAATCTCGTCAATCACCATGCTGAAGGTGATTATATTGCACTTGAAGAAGAAAAGCCTCAAGAAGAAGAACGGCTAAAAATGTTTCATCCTGTTCATACCTTTATCAGCAAATTTGTAACAAATTTTGAAGCCCGTGAGCTGCATCATGATATTTTTGTAAACGGACAGCTTGTATACGATATACCGCGTCTCACGGACATCCAACAATATGCAGCGGAAAATATGGAGCTTCTCTGGACGGAATATAAACGAACGATGAATCCTGAGGAATATCCAGTAGATCTAAGCGAGGCTTGCTGGAACAATAAAATGGCGCATATTCAGCGCGTAAAGGAAGCAACAAAGCGCTCCTGATAAATACTTCTGCAACATAAATAACCATAAAAACTTTTAGGAGTTATTCCTCCTTTTAGAGGATTTAAGAATAACTCCTTATTTTATTGCTATCATCACTTATAAACAATGTTTTCAAGCTCTCGCCTTCTAAGAGTCTTCCTCTTCCCTTTTATTTCCCAGTTCTCCAGTCTCTCTCATGAATAAATCCTTATTTATATCATCAAGCAGCACATCCTCTGCTCGCTTCGCACATACATATAGCTGGTGAAGCGGTCTCGTCATTCCTACATATAAAAGCTGTGCATCGAGTTCCTCCTTGCTATACGTTTCCGAGTGGGAAACAATTGCCACAAAATCAAATTCCAATCCCTTCGCAACATGGATGGGAATGATTGAAACAACAGACGTATCAAGCTCCCGCTGCTCTGTCATTAATTCAACAGCTAGAGAGCTATGTGCCTCGAATATACGCATGAGATACTCACATTCCGCTTTTGTTTTCCCAAGTAAGGCAAATGACTTTAATTTATCTGCTTTCGCCCGCAAAATAGCCCGCTCCAAAGCAGTTGCCAACTGTCTTTCATCGTCATATAAAATGAATACAGGCGCATCCCCATGACGAACAACGGGAATCGCTAATGGTACCTTCACCTCATAGCTGCTGCTTAACACCGCGTTTGCTAGGTTCATAATCTCAATTGTTGTCCGATAGCTTCGCTCAAGCGTTAAATAGTTTGCTTTTGGAAATAGCTGCTCGACAACATTTCCCCAGCTCTTTACTCCCCGGTAGCTATGAATGCCCTGCGATAAGTCACCCAATATGGTAAATAGCTCAGTTTTACATATTTTTTTCAGCGCATACAGCTCAAACATCGTATAATCCTGCGCTTCATCGATAATAATGCTTTTTGTTTTTACTTCTTGCCTCGGGCCATATAAGTAGTGCTGCAAATAAAGCAGCGCAGCCGCATCCTCTGCCCGATAGTGCCGTTTCCACCTGAGACGTGAGGAAGCAAGTCCGCTTACAAGCGCTCCCGTTAAGCGTTCATCATAAGTTCTTAGCAGTTCTTCATTTGTCAGCAGCTCAGAATAGTAATCAAATACATCCCGCTTTGGGAATCTCTTGATGTAATGGTTCACAGCCGTCCGGCATCCCTTTTTAAAATCCGCCATCAGTGTTTCCTTTTTCTCCATTAAACGCGTTACAGTTTCTTTGCGCCTCATGTCATCTTCGATGGCAAGCGCACGCCCTAGCTTAATTTCATAATTTTTGAGAATCCGCTGCTCCCATTGTACCTTCTTCGTTCTTACATAGTTCATCAAGACAATTTTCAATTTTTGAATTCGTTTATATACTGGTAAATACTTATACTCATGCAGGAATAACTCCTGAATCCGTTCATGCTTCATGACTAAGATATTTCCGATTTTAAAATCTCCCTCTGGTATCATGTCCTGCTCAATATCCTTTGCATATCGTTGAACCAGACGAGCAAAACGGAGTGATCCCTTAAACGCAATCACTTTTGCCCGTTCCTGCTGCTTCTCCTCCTCCCTGCCTTGCAGCAAAGAGATAAGGTCCTCTTCCATATGGGAAAATCGGAGCTTTGGATCAAGGCATTGTACTACAAACTCCAAAAATGTCGTTTGTCTCACTTGATCAACCCCAAGCTCTGGCAGCACTTCGGAAATATAGGTAAGAAACAACTTACTCGGAGCCAAAATCATGATGGACTGTGGAGAGAAATAAGCGGCATGCTTGTAAATAAAATAAGCAATTCGGTGCAGGGCAATCGTTGTTTTCCCGCTTCCAGCCACCCCCTGTACAATGAGCGGCTTATACAGGTCAGCACGAATAACCCTGTTTTGTTCATCCTGAATGGTTGACACGATATCGGTCAACCTGTTTTGTGCGCTTCCCGACAAAGCCTGCTGTAGCAATTCATCGTGCGTTGTAATATCAATGTCACGAATCTCCTCCAGCTCTCCATCCTCAATGATATATTGACGCTTTAACGAAACGTTTCCAGTAACAACCTCGTCCCCTACCTCATATGTCACATCACCGAGTCTGCTGTCGTAATACACATTTGCGACAGGAGAGCGCCAATCTACGATAATATCCTTTTGTGACTCCTTATCGTATAGCGAAGCCTTTCCGATATATAACTTATCGTGCTGCTCATGATTTCTCTCTTGAAAATCAATTCGCGCAAAATACGGCTTATGCCGCACGTGCTCTAGCTGCCGATGCTCTCGCTCTGTCATTTCTAAAAACTGCACGTTCGTAAGCAAATTGGAATAGCCGAGCGAGCTGTCAAGCACATTTAAATCGGCATACGCTTCCCCCATATTCTCCTGATAATGCTGCTTGCTTTCCTTTGCCTGCTCAAGCAAAAAGCGAATATACGTCTTCGTAAATTCTAACCGTTTCTTTTCAAAATCGTAATCCGGATGCTGTTTTGCTGACATACTTGCTCCTTTCCTCATCTCTACACAAGGAAAGACAAGTTCATTGCACTCTTAGAGAACTTGCCTTTTCTATGGAAGTATTTTGCTTTTGACATAGAGCAATATTATAGCAGGAATTAGCTAAAAAAGGAAATAGTTAATGGGATACTTGTAGATTGCTCTAGAATCAGAAATAGGACAAAGTCCATAGGTGCACGCGTCATCCTCTATTCTACCTTCCCATTTTTTTTTAAGATACTCAAACAAAAATGATTGGCCATTTCGGTAAAAACGCGGATCATAAATGCTGAGTCTATCCTCGCTGATGTGTAATGCTATCCACTCTCTTCATCTTCTTTCATTCCCATACTTTGGTGTAACTTTGCTCCATAGGGCTTTCAAATAATCCACTCCCTGAAAACTGGCTGCGGGAGCTAAGCATTATCTAAAAATGAATATGGGATACAAAGGTTTTTCGTTCGGTAATGTTTAATATCCTAATATAAGTACTGAATTTACAAAAATCAGGAGGTTGCTATGCAAAGTCATGAATTAAAACAAATCATAAAAAATGCAGATCTTGCAATCAACCAAGAAAACTTTGATGATTTAATGAACTTCTATTCAGAAGATGCCACTTTAGTTGTAAAGCCTGGAATGCTAGCTAAAGGAAAAGCAGAAATCCGTCGGGCATTTGAGGCTATTGCTAATTATTTTAATCATAGTTTAATTGTGAATCAGGAAAAGATGGAGATCATTGAAACTGGCGATACAGCATTAGTTATTGCAAAAGCAATTTTGAGCGCCAATCAAAAAAAAGATTCAGAATTCTCCATGGAGAGAACCACAAAGTACGTATTTAAAAAAGAAGCTGATGGAATTTGGCGTTGTATAATTGATAATTCGTATGGGGCTGAATTGCTTCAGTGATAGGACTCTCGATTAAGCGAATCTCCTCATAAGCAAAAATTAACGATGTATACCAGTTTCTATAGAAAGAGAGGCTGTATTCCCCATGCAGAAGATTGAAGCGGAAATAGAACACTTTTTCATCTCTACAAGCAAAGAACTTCTCGATCTAGATATGATTCACGAGTTTTTAAGTGTGCAATCTTATTGGGCAAAGGATATAAAAAAAGAGTTAGTCAATGAAATGATCAATCATTCATCTCTTTGCTACGGCATCTACAAGAAAACACCCGATATCAATAGCCGCTTCCAGCAAGTTGGGTTTGCAAGAGTTATTACCGATTTCGTTCGTTTTAGTTGGTTAGCGGATGTTTTCATTCTTCCAGCATACAGAGGTGAAGGACTAAGCAAATGGTTATTAGACATCATTGTGAATCATCCTAAACTGAAGGGCACTCGTTTTATGCTGGCGACCGAAGATGCTCATGGATTATATAGCCAATACGGATTTGGTTCGTTGAAAAAACCAGAGAATTTTATGATGAGACAAGCAGATATGGCCTTAATTCTTGAAGGGCATAGTCTAAAATAATTTAAATCTTGTATACTAAATGCTCCTCTCTTTAGAGAGATCTGTATTAACTTGCGGAAGGAGATAAAAATGATTTGTCTGGCAGAGGCAAAAGATGCACATTTAGTTCATGCAGTTACGATGGCTGCATTTGAGGAGTATCGACATATAGACATTCCCTCAAGTGCTTTAAGCGAAACAGTACATTCCATCCAGGAATCGTTATCTCACAATAAGGAACAAGCCTGTTTATACATACAAGATGAAACTACAATTGGCTCAGCAAAATTCTCATTAAATGAGAATTCCCTTTATTTTTCTCGCCTCTCTGTTTCTCCACAGGAACGAGGAAAAGGCATCGCAAAATCCATGCTTTCATGGCTAGAGACATATGCCCGCCAACACGGCAAGCGAGAAGTTCTCTGCCAAGTACGTATGTCTGTCCCGCAAAATATAAAATTATATGAATCTGTTGGATATGTGATATGCGGTGAAGAAGTAGTGATAAAACCAAACGGAAGTGAAGTAAACACTGCATTCATGAAAAAAATATTTGAAGGACGATTAAAAACTATCTAACAAAACCGTCCGCTTTTGAGTGCTTACGTTAAGCTGTAACCATTCGTAAAATATTAAGGGTTGTCTCCATTCTAAAAGGTCTGAACCTACTATTACATCCTAATACGGTACTCAAAAAAAGCAGCAACGACACCCCATATAGGTATCGTTGCTGCTTTACATATTTTATGCACGTATTGTTTGGTTTGCTACAAGCTTTTCATGAAAAAGTTTTGCTGCTTCAACTGTATACCTCATCAGTGATCTTACATCACACAAAAATTATATTTATAAAATAAATAAGTAAGTATCGAGTACAAGTTATTTTATATTCGTATAAACGGATGAGAAAAACTATCCAATCGGCGAGTTTTCTTTAAAATTCTTTTTGACAGCCTGTGTATCTCATGCTAAGATGACTATCATATTCAAAATATTAAAAACTCTTATTGAGAGTGGTGGAGGGACTGGCCCTGTGAAGCCCGGCAACCATTTGACAGTTTTGTTGAAAAGGTGCTAATTCCCGCAAAGCAGATTGCTTTGACAAATAAGAGAGGATTTCATAAATAATGAATACCTCTCTATTGGGAATAGAGAGGTTATTTATATTTAGGAAGAGGTAAACTAAGGGCGGGTCGAGACCCAGCCGCTTGTCTTATTAAAATTTCATAAGAAAATGCATCAGGTGCTGTGTGAATGATTCACTCAGCTTAAAAGGGAAGACCGGTGAAATTCCGGCACGGTCCCGCCACTGTGATGGGGAGCGACTTATCAATGAACCACTGTTTCATATTGAAATGGGAAGGGATAAGAAGCGATGAACCTAAGTCAGGAGACCTGCCTGTTGTGTGCGCTTATACTCTACGTGGACATAGAGAGGAGTGAGGAATACGTGTTGGGAAAATCAGGATATCTCAACTCTAGTTAACTATGCGTATAAATCTCTCTTTTCTATTTAGAAAAGGGAGATTTTTTAGTTGGGGATAAACTACAAACATACAAGGAGTGTAAAACATACGATGAATACAGTAAAAAGCTCAAATTTAGGATATCCAAGAATTGGTGAAAAGCGTGAATGGAAACAAGCACTTGAACAGTTTTGGGCAGGGAAACTAGAAAAAGAAGAGTTTTTAAAACAAATTGAGGAGATTCGTCTACAGCATCTTCAGAAGCAGCATGAACAAGGAATTGACCTGATCCCGGTTGGAGACTTTAGCTTGTATGATCACGTGCTTGATACAGCGGTTATGTTCGGATTAGTGCCACAACGCTTTGAATATAGCGGAGGTAAGGTATCACTTGAGACGTATTTTAATATAGCACGAGGCACGACAGGTGCGGTTGCATCTGAAATGACAAAATGGTTTAACACAAACTATCACTATATTGTTCCCGAGCTGGGCGAAGCAGTGCCTGCTCTTGTCGAAAACCGTCCACTTCAATTCTATAAAGAGGCGAAACAAAAGCTTAATATTGCTGGAAAGCCAGTAATATTAGGACCTGTAACATTTGTAAAGCTTTCAAAAGGCTATCAAAGAGGTGAATTTAAAACCGTCGTGAATCAATTTGTACCGCTTTATGCTGACATTTTACGTGAATTACAGCAAGAAGGAGTAGAGTGGGTACAAATCGATGAACCGATTTTAGCAACTACGATTTCAAAAGAAGAGCTTGCATTATTCAACGAGGTTTATCAAGCATTACATGAAGCAGCGCCAAACATAAAGGTGATTTTGCAAACGTATTTTGAGAGCATTGAACATTATGAAGAGGTTATCTCACTTCCTGTTCAAGGAATTGGACTTGATTTTGTACATGATGCCGGCCAGAATCTTGCGGCTTTGAAGCAGTACGGTTTCCCACAAGATAAGGTGCTTGCAGCTGGAGTCATTGATGGACGCAACATATGGCGTGCGAATCTAGATGATAAGTTTTCTGTTCTTGCGGAGATTACAGAGGTCGTTTCAAAAGATCATCTCATTGTACAGCCTTCATCAAGCTTATTGCATGTGCCTGTGACAGTGAAAAACGAAGAAGCGCTCGATGAGATCTTAACAGGTGCATTAGCGTTTGCTGATGAAAAATTACATGAAATTGTTGTACTTACAAAAGGACTGCAAGAAGGAAAAGAAGCGATACAGACAGAAATCACTGCGAGTGTAGAAGCTATCAAAGCATTAAATCAATCATCAGTTCGAAACAATACAGAAGTTCAGGAAGCGATTCGCAGCCTGCATACGTATAAAGCAGATCGCCAAGCACCGTTTAGCGTACGCCAAGGCTTGCAAGAAGAAGCTTTTGAATTACCGCTGCTTCCAACTACAACAATTGGTAGCTTCCCGCAAACACAAGAAGTCAGAAAACAGCGTTTGAAATGGCGCAAAGGCGAGCTGACTAATGCAGAATATGAAACATATATAAAAGCAGAAATTAAAAAGTGGATCGACATTCAAGAAGAGCTTGGTCTAGATGTGTTTGTACATGGAGAGTTTGAACGTACAGACATGGTTGAATATTTCGGTGAGAAATTAGCCGGCTTCCAATTTACGAAATTTGCTTGGGTACAGTCATATGGCTCTCGTTGTGTGAAGCCGCCGCTTATTTACGGTGACGTGTCCTATCAAGAACCAATGACAGTTGCAGAAACTGTATATGCCCAATCGTTAACAGACAAGCCTGTAAAGGGAATGCTAACAGGTCCAATCACTATTTTAAACTGGTCATTTGTACGCGATGATATCCCACGCTATGATGTTGCAAATCAAATTGCACTTGCACTTCGCAAAGAAGTTGAGGCACTTGAGGAAAATGGAATTCGCATGATTCAAGTCGATGAGCCAGCGATTCGCGAAGGACTGCCGTTAAAACAGGAGAAAAAGCAAAGTTACCTTGGCGCTGCCGTGTATGCATTCAAGCTTGCAACAGCGTCTGTCCAGAACGATACACAAATTCATACCCATATGTGCTATTCAGACTTTAAAAATATTATCGATGCTATCAAGGCGCTCGATGCTGATGTAATTTCAATTGAAACATCAAAGAGTCATGGGGAGTTAATTCATTCCTTTGAAGAAAATACGTATGACAAAGGTATCGGCCTTGGTGTGTACGACATTCATAGTCCACGTGTACCAAAGCTTGAAGAGCTGACAAGAAACATTGATCGCGCCCTGCAAGTGCTTGATCCAAAGCTATTCTGGATTAATCCAGATTGCGGTTTAAAAACACGTGGTATTGATGAAACAGTTGCAGCACTGAAGGTAATGGTTGAAGCTGCAGAACAGACGAGAGAAAAATTGCTTGTGAAAAAGGGATAATAACATAGGTAAGCATTTTCTAGAAGGTAAACCCCTGATTTCCCTACATTCAGCAGGAAATCAGGGGTTTTTTCACTGTAAGTATAGATTTCTAGCTGGAAGCCAATTCGGCATAGCGAGAAATGTTAGGAATACAGTATAAGGGCAACTTCGCCTCTGTCTTCACCCAAGGGCAGGGCTCGCCAATCAGTGAATTTTCTTTATTCTTGGATACTTTTAGTTTTATCAAAGAGGAAAAGACTCACTTGTAGTAAAATACTTATGAGATAGTATCATTTTATCCTTATACTTTATGGTTCTTTAATTTGCAGATTAAGGAGAATAAAAGAAAAAAACATACAACCCAAACGCAATGAAAAGAACATAAAATCTGCTGATTCATGGTATTTGAATAACAAAGTTCTTGTATTTGGACAAGTAGGTTAGATTAGTGGATTCAGCGGGCAAACTGGTTATGTAAAAACATACAAGGGAACTATGTTACGAATCTGAGGGGTTTGGAACTGATTTGTCATAATAATAATTGGCAATTTGCAGTTTTGGAGGCTACTGCCTACCGGAAATTCATCTCCCCCCTTCTTCTTTCCAGAAAATCTGTTAAATGGAGTGATAATTATGGAACAAGCTTATTCAGTAGAACGCTCTAGAACAATTCAGACAAAACTGGTTCTTCCACCAGATACGAATCATTTGCAAACAATATTTGGGGGAAAGGTTCTAGCTTATATTGACGAAATTGCTGCATTGGCAGCTATGAAGCATTGTAATAATATAGTTGTGACAGCATCCATTGATTCTGTAGACTTTTTAGCAGCTGCCACTCTTGGAGATGCTCTTAGTTTGGAGGCTTTTGTTACATCAACAGGGCGCACTTCTATGGAAGTTTATGTAAAAGTTCACTCTACTGATTTATTATCTGGTACGAACACTTTAACTACAGAATCCTTCCTTACCATGGTAGCTGTTGATCAAAACGGAAAACCTATTCCAGTCCCCAAAGTAATACCTCAGACAGAAGAAGAAAAACGACTGTTTGAAACAGCTTCTGCTCGTAAGGAGTATAGAAAAAATAGAGCTATGATTCGATAGTATAGTAAGACTTAAATCCACTTCATTTTTTCATAGACACCTGCATTCCTGTTACAATAATTAAGCTCTCATACTGTAACAGGAACGCTAGTCAGGCCGTTTTTATAATCAAATTGCAGATCTATTTTTTTTATCCAGTTCCGTATAAATGGTTTCAAGTTCCTGATTCGAATTGATTGGGTAGTATCTAATCATGAATAAGGCAAGTATACAAACTAAACCAGGTCCAATCGTTCTCATCAAGTTAATACAAAGTAATGTTGCATCATTTTGTATTACTTGATTTGCAACATAACCTGTAGAATCAAGAAGAATCCCCGCAACCCCTGCAGATACTGCAAATCCTATTTGGATAGATAAAGCATTTAAGGAAAATAAAACACCATCTGATCTTTTACCTGTTGTATACTCCGTGAGATCAGCCAAATCTGCCATCAAAGCCGTCATTGAAACCAGTACTAATCCGATACAGAATGTAATCAAAACCGCTAGACTAAAGTAAACCCACGGATGTTGAATCGGCGCAAAAAACATAATCAAGCTAAGTGCGAATACACCTATAAATGCTCTAATAGTTGTATGTTTATTCCCCCAACGCTTTGTGAAGATTGGTGCCACAATCGATCCAATGACTTTACCGCCTAAAGTCAAAAACATGTAAAGAGGTATTAATTCAGGTTGTTTCATATAATATTTCAGATAATAGATACCCACAGCATTTTGCAAGCCAAAACACAATCCATAGCTTAAAACGATTGTAACAACTGACAAAACACCTTTATTATTAAAAATCACTTTAAAATATTCTTTAAAAGTTGGAGGCTCAGTTTTTGTAGTGTACTGTTCCTTAGTATTGAAGAACGTAGAAAACGAGAAAAGTGAACCTATGACTGCAACGATAACTGCCAGATAGAAATAACCGGTTTTGTCTTCTCCTCTACCGAAAAACTGAATGATTGGCAAGGCAAAAGTGGATACAATCAATCCCCCAACTGCAGTGAAGACCCGGCCATAAGAAATAAGCTCCGTACGAACTTTTGGATCTTTCGTTAAACTTGGAACTATCCCCCAATAAGAAACATCAAATACAGTAAAACAGATTCCAGCGAGATTGTATGTGATCAATGCGTAAATAAATTTCATGCCTTCACTCATATCTGGTGCTGTAAATGTTAGAATGGTGAATACAGCAAAAGGAATAGGCACAATAAGAAAATAAGGTCTAAATTTACCGAAACGTGTATTTGTCCGGTCAATCATCATTCCAATAAGTGGATTAGATACTCCGTCGACTAATTTTGTGATTAACAGGACTAATCCTGCCAAAGAAGCTGTCAAACCAAATACATCCGTATAAAAAACCATCAAATAGGCTGTAATAATACCATTAAATAAATCTTTTCCTAAGCTCCCTGTTCCGAAAAATAACTTTTGTCTAAGTTTCAACATTCCTCTTTTTCCCTCCTATAGACAGAAATGATATATTTTAATAAAAAATTGATAAGTCATTTGTTTTATATTTCTAAATTGCACCATATTCTCTTTATAATGAATGTTATTTGACTTAAATTTTTACTTATAAATGTATTACCAATTCACGATAACGCTTTCAAAGTTGCTGATTGATTTAACTTTCAGACATATTCAGAAGCTGCAAAAATAATTGTTTCAATATTGACCTGCATAATCCTTGAGACTTTTTATGGAGCAAATACTAGCCAACACTAGATAGTTGTTTCTATTACGTAGTGAGACATAAAGCTAAATATTAAAAGTACACACGCGTCTAAGATCCAAAAGCATTCTACGAACATCCTTCATCTTTTAATACTAGCCTCACAAATTTATAGATGGAGTTAAAAAACTAGTTGTTAGCATAAAAATGAAGGATGTCGCAATCATTGCCTTCCTTGGTAGTACCTTTAGTGCGAGTTCAGCATATTAGCATATCCTTTCTCAAATACTTGATGTTTCGGATAGGTAAAGTAATAAGATCCCGAGCCTGCTAATAAACGGGCACCTCCCTCTACCTCATTAGCCGAATGGATTCCTTCTACCATGTTCCATTCAAGATTTCCTTCCATCACATTGCTTAAAGAAGCTCCAGGCAAGATAATTTCTGCTGTCGTATTCGCTGGTATTTGTACCTTTACAATGATTTGGTTATTGTCGACACTCCAGTTTGATTCTATTTTTCCATATAGAGAGATAAACGATGCCCGTGCATAAGTTAATTCTCCGCTCGAAAAGTGAGGATGAATCCGAATTCGTTTATATGCTGCTCGCTTCTCATCCATATCCAATCCGGCAACATATCGGTACATCCAGTCTCCAATTGCACCATACGCATAATGATTAAACGAGTTCATCGCATCACTCCAGAATGAACCATCCTGTTTGATGCCATCCCAATGTTCCCAAATAGTAGTGGCCCCTTTTGTAATTGAATACAACCAAGATGGATAGCTTTCCTGAAGCAGCAGCTTAACGGCTGTAGAGTGATAACCATTACTCGAAAGCGCCAAACAAAGATAAGGTGTTCCAACAAAACCGGTTGTCAAATGATAGTCATTCTGAACGACTAACTCATTCAAATCACGAGCGACCCGCTCACGAACTTCCCCTTCCACCAAATCGAACATTAGCGGCAGTATATGTGCAGTTTGGGTATTTGAGGTCATTCTACCGTCCGAAGTGACAAAATTCTCATGGAACTGTGCAACAATTCCTTCTAATAGTTTGCTATAAATATGGACATCCTCTTCTTTACCAAGCACGGCTGCTGCATCCCGAAGAATTCTTGTCGATAGAGCGTAATATGCGTTAGCAACTAAATATTCAGGTGTTGCTCCATAATAGCTATCTTCTTCAGCATCCAAAGCAAGCCAATCGCCAAATTGGAAGCCAGTATTCCATAAGTATTCGTTTTCCCCTTGATTGCGTATATACTCGACCCAAGCTTTCATACTGTCATATTGTTCGGATAACAAGCGGGTATCACCATAGCAAAGATAGAGTGTCCATGGACAGATGGTTGCTGCATCTCCCCAAGCTGATGAAGTATACGTCTCATCGCCCCATGTCTTTTTACCAGACCTACGAACAAAATCCACTAGTACATCAGGAACTACATATGGCACACTACCATCAGGCTTTTGGTCGGCCTTTAAATCCCGCACCCATTTCGTAAAGAATGGACCAACGTGATAATTGAAGGCAGCTGTTCGAATGAAGACCTGTGCATCACCAGTCCAACCAAGGCGCTCGTCACGCTGCGGGCAATCAGTCGGTACATCAAGGAAATTCCCCCGTTGCCCCCACTTAATATTGCTTTGCAACTGGTTTACCATTGGGTGGGAACATTCAAAATCTCCAGTTGGCTCCATGTCAGAGTGCATAACCTCTCCTATAAAGCTTTCTAACAGTAATTTGTGATTATTTTCCTGTTCAGAGAAACCTTCTACTTTAACATATTGGAAGCCTTGGAAGGAAAAATGAGGAGCATACGTTTCCTTCCCGCCGCCTTTGGCTATATATTTAACAATTTGCTTTGCAGAACGTAGATTTCCTGTATAAAAATTCCCATCCTTATCTAATACCTCAGCGTGTTGCAACCTAATACACGTACCAGCAGGAACATTCAATGTCATTCGGATACGGCCAACCATGTTCTGTCCCATATCTAGGAGTGTATCCCCTGATGGAGTTTGAATAATGTTCTTTGGCCGAATTGTTTCAGTAACTCGAGTAGGCCAGTTTTCCTGAGCAACTAATTGGTTCATCGGTAGATCAAGGGCAGCAGTTTTATTCCAATCCGCATCATCGTAGTCTGGTTCGGTCCAACCTTCCTTTTCGAGGCGTGCGTCATACGTTTCGCCAGCAAAAAATTCTGATAACAGAATTGGTCCAGTTGACGACTTCCATGTCGAGTCAGAGACTATTAGTTCCTCGGTCCCATCATCATATTGAACATGAAGCTGCAGCAATGCTGCTCGACGGTCGCCGTAAAAGTTTCGTCTCGGTATAAAAGATACCTCTCCTTTATACCAGCCATCACCTAATACGATACCAATCCCGTTCATTCCACTCTGCAACTGGTGGGTTACATCATAGGTCTGATATTGATGACGGTGAAGGTAGCTTGTCCATCCAGGTGCTAACAGGTCATCCCCAACCTTACTGCTATTTAAATGGATTTCATACACTCCTGCAGCTGTTGCGTAAATACGGGCAGAAACAATACCGCGTTTTAAATGCACACTTTTTCTTAGTAGAAAAACTGCTTTAGAATGAGGATCAATGGCATCAGGGTTCGGTGAAATCCATTGTGCTTTCCATTCGTTCATTGACAGAAAAGCGGTTTCCCACCATGATGGTTCACTCCAGTCAGATTCCCTTCCAAAATTATCCCATACCTTAATTCGGTAATGATAGCGGGTGCGGGATTGAAGCTTTGTACCAGCATATTCAACTTGTATAGATTGTTCTGATTCCACTCGTCCAGTATCCCAGATTGGGCATTGAAAATTGCCTGCAGATCCTGTGACTTGAATTTGGTACGCTTGTTGATAAGTCCCTCTCTTCTCCGATTCGATCTTCCAACTAAATCGCGGGATCTTTACATCTGTTCCAAGCAAGTTTTTTCTATACTCACATGTTAATCCCTTCACAAATAGCATTGATGTATTTACCCCCTTATTTTCTTCAATCATTTTGTTGCTTTGCAGCTGTTCGCTTAACAAAGTCCTATCATAAAAAGTCCATGTCACCGTCAGAGAATTGAAATCTGGTTTTTAGTCTATTTAAAGGAATAATGGTTTTCGAACTTCCCAAGCAGATATGTTTTTGCTCCAGCATAAGTAGAGTCAGAGTATCACTTCCTGAGGAAAACCATTAAGATCTTTAGATTCATTCTCGGATGACTTAAGTTAATTATACCGCTTACATTTATTAATAAACGTGGTAATATGACTATAAATACACGGTTATCTAATCAAAGTGTTGTAAACGAGCACATTATTTCACCTTATTCGGATGTACATATTTCCCTCTAAATTGTTCCGGCTAAAGAAAACTCGCTAATTGGCGAGCCTTGCCCTTGAGGGAAAACAGAGGCGTAGTTGCACCCATACTCAATTCCTAAAATTTCCATTTATGTCTAATTATCCTCTACCTGGAAATTTATAATTTCTTACATTGTAAAAAAACAAAAAAACCCCTAAAAGGGGCATCAACTCGAATATAACTTAGAAATATTATTTAATATGAATAGATTTGGTTATCTATTCTGATTTCCAAACTGGGCTTCTTTCCATCATAACATTTTTTTGTCATTGATATTTTAGCTTTAATTTAACAGCTCTCTCCCGGTGGAAGATATGGTGCTTTTTTGATCTATTCCACCTTTACAAGCACCTTTAATTCTTCCACGAGATTAGAAGGAATTTCTCCCTTTACGGCCTTAACCAGGTTTTTTGCTGCTATCATGGCCATATTGAATTGTGTCTTTTCTGTCGCAGACGCGATATGGGGGAGCGCAACTACATTCTCCATCTTAAGCAGCGGGTTGTCCGGACTAACTGGTTCCTGATGAAAGACATCCAATCCCGCGCCATAGATGGCCTTCGCCTCTAAAGCTTTTATTAAGGCTTGTTCATCGACCGCCTTTCCGCGTGAGGCATTAACGAAAATAGCATTTTTTTTCATAAGTCTGAATTCCGTTTCACCCATTAAATTTGTCGTTTCCGGTGTCAGAGGAGTCATGAGAATGACGAAATCAGCTTCCCTCAGAAGTTCCTCCTTGGCAGCATATCGGATGCCAAGAGATTTTTCCACTTCCCGCTTTGGTCTACGATTATAATACAAAACATCCATATTAAACCCGTACTTCGCCCTCTTGGCAACTGCTTCCCCAATTCTTCCCATCCCGATAATCCCTATCGTAGCATGATGGACATCGATTCCAAAAAGATGTGAAGGATCGCCTTTCTGCCATTTTCCTTCCTTTACATAACGGTCAAGCTCCGGAATTCTTCGTGCCACAGCAAGCATCAGGCTGAAAACCAAATCAGCGACGGTTTCATCCAATACAAAAGGAGTATGTGTTCCCATCACATTTCTGCTTTTCATTGCTTCAAGATCGAAATTATTATAGCCAACTGATACATTGCTCACCACTTTTAAACGGGGAGCATGGTCAAGCAACTCTGCATCAATTTTTCCGTCAGAGATCAACAATCCGTCTACCTCACGAATTTTCTCGAAAAGCTGATCCCGTGAAATCATTTCCTCTTTTCCCCATCTTTCAACCTCACAATACTCAGCTATATAATCTTCCACCTGCTTTGGAATTGGCCTGGCAATAAACACTTTTGGCTTCATTTTATCCTCTCCTTTTGGCTAAAGTTTTTGTACATATCTTTGAGTTGAAGTTCTCTTTCAATGTATCTCTAGCGCCATTATTGATGAGTTACGTCAAGTATAACGCTTACATTCATAAAAAAGTTTGGTAATATAATCATAAACACGCGGTAATCTAATCATTATATATGTTGGATATTAAGCATAAACAAGCAAAAGCCGGAAGGAGAGTGTACTTTTTGAAAAAGAACAAAGATCTATTTATTGGAGACAAGTATTTTTCAGAGGACTTATTAATTTATTTGAACAGACCGCAAGAAGGTTTTGAGAGACCTCATCATTTTCATAACTTTATCGAAATTACCATTGTAGAGGAAGGAAAAGGCTATCATTATATTAATGAAGAAGTCATGACAGTTCAAAAGGGTGAACTATTCCTGCTTCCTATCGGTGTCTCACATGTTTTTCGTCCCTTATCTTCAAGTTCAAAAGATAAGCTTATCGTCTGTAACATTGCTTTCGATGTCCAAATCTTAAAACAACTAGCAAACACAGCTATAGCTCATGAAGAAAATTCTTTTGCAAAATGGTGTTCTCAATTAGTGGATCATAACGCTGTTGAATACCTCCACTTGATAGATAAGCATGATACTTGCTTATCTATTATTCGTTCTATGTTTTTAGAATTTCAGGAAAAACAATCTGGATACTCAATTATCTTGCATGCTAAATTGCGAGAACTTTTGATTAATTTATTTCGCCTAGAATACCGGTTTATACCTAACTCAAGTTCTAAAATATCCTCCTTTGCAATTAATGAGGCTATATCTTATATGCATCAGAATTTACATGAACCCATTACACTATCAGATATGGCTAATCTTATGAGTATTAGTGAAAGTCATTTTGTAAGGATATTCAAAAAATATACAAATCAAACTTTTATAGAATATTTGCAAAATATACGGATAGAGAAAAGCTGTCATCTCCTTCTTCATACGGATTTCAGCATTAAAGAAATCAGTAATATGGTCGGGTACACAAACGTTGATTATTTTCGGGAACTCTTTGTTAAAAAATTGGGTTCATCTCCAAAAGAATTTAGAAAGCATACTTAAATGTAGCTATATCATTTATCAGGAATTCCTAATCTACCTCTTTTTATATATCCCTATTGAAAACGCTTGTAAAACAAGATTTAATAAATTTATATACTAGTTCTATGTTCCATAACAACAAGAACATAGAATGCTGTTCAATCAAGGAAGGGGTTTAAAGAAGATGAGTAAATATAAGGTTGTATTAACAGGAACAACATGGCCTGAGGCATATGAAAAGCTGCTAGAGCAATGTGAAGTAAAAGTGTGGGAAGGACCAGGTCCCATTCCTCGTGATCAATTATTAGATTGGTTAGCTGATGCGGAAGGACTGTTTAATGTCGGCCATGTAAAGGTAGACGAAGAGTTGCTAGATGCGGCACCAAATTTACGTGTGATTGCTCAATCAAGTGTAGGCTATGATAATATTGATGTCGAGGCTTGTACGAGAAAAGATGTTCCATTCGGTAATACACCAGGTGTATTAGTTGAAGCAACCGCTGATTTAACATTTGGTCTTCTTTTATCGGCTGCCCGTCGGATTCATGAAGGATGGGAGCTTGTTAAAGCCGGTCAATGGCGTACTGTATATGGTACTGATTTATATGGAAAGACACTTGGTATTGTTGGTCTTGGAGATATTGGAAGCGCAGTTGCAAGAAGAGCGAAGGCTTGTGGAATGAACATTATTTATCATAATCGTACACGTCGGCCAAATGATGAACAAGAGGGTGCTACATATGTATCATTTGATGAATTGTTAACAACCTCTGATTGCATTGTTTGCCTTGTTCCATTGTCCAATCACAGTCGGGGGATGTTTAGTAAAGAGCAATTTAATAAAATGAAACCAACTACTTATTTTGTTAATGCATCACGCGGGCCTGTCGTTGATACACAAGCTCTTTATGACGCACTGCAGCAGAACAAAATCGCATACGCAGCTCTTGATGTAACAGATCCTGAACCAATTCCAGCAGATCATCCGCTTCTTTCCCTATCGAATATTTTAATTACGCCGCATATTGGCAGCGCAACATATGAGACGCGTAATAACATGGCTAATTTAGCGGCTGAAAACTTATTGGCAGGGCTGTCTGGGAAGCCCCTACCTACTTGTGTAAATCAATCCGTTAATTACAAATAACAAACTACTAGATTATTGATAGGAATACCACTTCTATTTATATATTAGAATTGTATACCGCCAAGAGAAAAGCTCTTGAGATGTAACACATAGGCTCTGTTAAATAATTATATTGATATTTATTGAAAAAAACAGCCAGGATAAATGTCTGGCTGTTTTCATCATTTTATTTAATTCTTCTTCAATTAACTCACCCATTAAGTTAAACAAAGAGTAACGTTGGAGATCCCTCTTTTCTATAACCGATTTTATTCAGTATAGTTTACGTTATTGTCCTTACACCACTCTATCGCTATCTCTTTATATCGTTCGTTACGAAATGAGTACCATTGTTCCTCAATATCCAAATCAATAATTTTATCTTTAAATCTTCTAAAGACACCCTTTCCCTTAATTGTCCTTAATAAGGTATCTCGCTTAACATGATCACTAACAGTTAGGCAATAATCTTCTATTTTGGTGACAATTAACTGGAAATAAATGCATCTCATTCCACATTTCGTTGCATTATTGATTCCCAATAGAACGAAAGTATTATATCATTATACTAAAGAAAAATCCGATAGCGAAGAAGGAGGTGCGAGGTGTTTAAAGGACTTCTACTAAATACACTCATTATTATCATGCCGGTATTTATCTATCAGCTTTTGCGCTTAGAACGTTATCGAGGAGCCGTTTGGATGCCGCAATGGCTGCTCGGAATCATTTGCGGACTAGCTTCCATCCTATGTATGATATTTCCGGTTGTGCAGGGATCATCCTTCTTTTTAGATTTACGGTGGGTGCCTTTTATCATCGCTGTTCTGTATGGTGGATACAGAGGAGGAATAGTCGCGGGGATACTTTTACTTGGGTATCGCGCATATATTGACTTTAGCTTAGCCTTTTATTTCGTGGCCATTATGAACTTTCTTTTATTTTTCCTGCTATTACCTATTAGTAAGCGTTTTATAGAACTTAGCCTTCCGAGAAAAATTTTATCTGGTACTGTCCTTTTGCTTTGTTCATACGTTATAGTCATACCCTTTATTTGGTATTATTTTTATTCTATCAACAATCTTTCTTTTTTCTTCCAGCAAGGACTAAGATTCTTTCTATTTTCAGGTCTGTGTACTATTGGGGCTGTTATATGCAGCATTATCCTATTTGAACGCATTTATGAGAATGAAAGAATACAACAGGAATTTTCAAAGGCAGAAAAGCTTAATATGGTTAGTGAACTAGCAGCTGCCATTGCTCATGAAGTGCGCAATCCACTGACCGTCGTAAGAGGCTTTATTCAACTGACAAAGGAGAACGTAGCGGAACAACACAAATATTTCATGGATACTGCTATCTTAGAATTAGATCGTGCTGAGGGAATTATTACCGATTACTTAAACTTCGCTAAGCCGAAGTCCATTCATAAAGAACGATTACATATTTCGCAGGAACTGCTAGCACTATTAGAATTTATTCAGTCGTATGCCAACCTTAAGGGAGTACATATTGAATCTCAAATTGAAGGTGACCTGTTTATAACAGGAGATCCACTGCAATTTAAGCAAGTAATACTCAACCTTGTGAAAAATGCTGTTGAAGCTACTGAAAATCAGGGTTCCGTTCTCGTCAAGGCGTATGCCCAAAACGGAACCGTACTTATCCAAATTGCAGATACAGGAGAAGGTATGCACCCCGATCAATTGCAAAGATTAGGAAGTCCTTATTATTCGACGAAGGAAAAAGGAACGGGCCTTGGACTAATGGTAACATTTCGATTAGTAGAAGAATTTAAAGGCCGTTTACGCTTTGAGAGTCAGTACGGTAAAGGTACAACGGCGACGTTAAAATTCCCTTGCGAATCGCCTGCTAAATGAACAGGGTAACCTATGCCTTCCGTAAATATGTGAACAATAAAACATTTTTAATGTGGAAAACAGCATACAAAGCCCCCAAAAGTCTGTAAAATAGAAGAAACAGAACTATTTTCACGCTTTCACCAAGGAGGTTTTTGTATGTGGAAAAAACGACTGTTCGTCGGCCTCGTGCTGCTTGCCGTTATAGTGCTTGTCCCTTATAGCGTACCTATTGTATTTGCCTTAGTAACTGCATTTGTTTTAGAAGGGGGGATTAGACGACTTCAGCAACGCCTAAACCTTAAGCGGTTATACGCTGTACTCATCGTCTTTCTATCCTATTTAGCTTCCTTAGTGGCGGTTGCCGCTTTTATGGTTAATACCATCTTTAAACAGCTGGTAGCCCTATCACAGAAAGCACCTGCCTTCATACAAGAATTATACGGCACAACTATTTTACCCATCATTGACAAGTGGAGACATTATTCAGAAACACTGCCGAATGGAGTTATGTTTTCTGTTGAACGAACCTTGGAAAACAGCGTAAACTCCTTAGATATGCTCGCGAAAAATATTGCACAAAGTCTAATCAGCCTTGTGGCTGTCATTCCTGCATTTATGCTCGAATTTCTTGTGTACTTCGTCGCCTTGTTTCTTATTAGTCTAGAGCTCCCTCTTTTAAAAGAAAAGGCATCTACATATTTAACGCAAGAAACAAAGCGGAAGCTGAATCTAATTGCGAATCAGCTCGGAAATGCTGGGATTGGCTTTCTTGTAGCCCAAGTCGTGTTAAGCTTGTTGACCTTCCTCATGGCATACACTGGTTTATGGCTGCTTGATATCTCATATACCGCCTTACTTGCCTTGCTGATTGTCATTGTCGATATTCTGCCTATTTTAGGAACCGGATCGGTGCTCGTACCATGGGCAGTGATTGCCATCATACAGGACAATCAATCTCTTGGTATCGGCCTGCTTATTCTGTTTGCTGTTATTACAATTGTCCGAAGAATTATTGAGCCAAAAATCTACTCTACAAGCATGGGTATTTCTCCGCTCGCGGCAATTATCAGCATGTATATCGGCTTTAAGCTGCTTGGCTTTGTTGGATTGTTTCTCGGTCCGACTCTCATCATTATCTATGATGCTTTGAAAAAGTCAGGTATTATTCAAATGAAATTTAAAATATAGACTCCCTCTTAAAATGCAAGAAAAGCACCGTTTTATGCGGTGCTTTTCTTATACATGAATAAAGGGAACAACAGTATCTAGCTGCATTTGCATACAAAACGCCGTTCTATAGCCTGCTGCATTACCGAGACTATTTTATCTGCATACAAGCTCTTCACTGCTCTGCTCCGCTTGTCCTAACATCTGCGCACACTCCCATTTTACTGCCTCGAAGGAAACTTGCCCCTCTCTAGCAAAGAAACGAATTTCTTCACTATCGTTGCGCGGGAAAATACGGCTTGTAAACACCTCTTCTCCGTCATTAATGAAAATTTCTACAGAGGAGGTGTCGACAAATACATGAAACTTGATCTTCCTTGCATCTAACGAACATTTTCTTGTTGTCCCATATAACATCCCTACTTCCTCACCCGAAGCAGTACGATCAAGAACAATCTTCTTTTGCAGTGCATCGTACTTAATAACTGTCTTTTCTTGTTTTCCGGCGCGAAGCTCTAGACCAAACTCGACTGCGTCTTGGTTCTCAAACTCACAGATCATTTCATATGCTGTTCCTGAGAATCCAGTGTATACCTTTGTTTGATTATTGATCGTGTCTGCTGCTTTAGACTGCTGACCGCGAAGTGCTTGAAGCTCTTTCACTGGCTGCTGAATAAGCTTTCCATCTCGCACAGACAATTCGCGCGGCAATGTTAAACAATGCGCCCAGCTATTTCGATCGGTTGGATATTCAATCTCTGGCAGCCCCATCCAGCCAACTAAAATCCGTCTTCCATCTGGTGCCTGCATCGTTTGTGGAGCATAAAAATCAAAGCCTCGATCTAGCTCAATAAATTCACCGTGTGTGAATAAGCGATTTGAAACAGCTAGCTTACCGCCAAGAAGATAACCGGACTGATAAATATTTTGATAGCAATCACCTTCTGCTTCTAATCCTTGTGGCGAGAAAATGAGAACTCCCTGATTGTCTAATTCAAAATAATCTGGGCACTCCCACATATATCCGAACTGTTCCAGTTCAGTCTGGATTTCACCCTCTAGCTTCCAATTCCGGAAGTCTGATGAGCTATATAGCAATACACATCCAGTTTCATTCTCCCGCTGTGCACCTATAATGGTATACAGGATACCTTCTTCCTCCCATACCTTTGGATCACGGAAATGATCTGTATATCCTGCTGGTACCTCGGCAATGACTGGCTGATCGCTTTTCTTTACAACCCCATCTTCCCCCATAATCGCCAGACACTGATACGGATGTCTAATCCAGTTTTCATCACGCGTATTACCTGTATATAAAATATGAAGCTTTCCATCATACTCGATAGCACTTCCGGAATATGCTCCATGGCTATCAAATTCCGTATCTGGCTGGATTCCAATCCCGACATTTTCCCAGTGAACGAGATCCTTTGATTTCGTATGATACCAATACTTTAGACCATGGACTGGTCCAAGCGGAAACCACTGATAAAACAAATGATATTCCCCATTGTAATAAGAAAATCCATTAGGATCATTCAAGAGACCAGTTGGAGGCTGTATATGAAAGGCTTGCCGCCATTGGCAGCTGTTGGCCCTCTCGGTGAGCTCCTTCATTTCCTCGCTGCTTGCCTCTTCAATCCGACGATATCTTTGTTCTTTTGTCCATTCCATTTTGTATCAACCTCTCCTAAATGAAAGAGAGGAGAATCCAAGGACTCTCCTTCTTTTCTATTTCCTTACGCAGCTTTCTTTCCCGTACCATTTTGGCTTTGTTTTTTTCCTTCACGCTTTGCTAGGAATATTGTCATAACGAATGCCACGGCAAACGAAATAGCCATACCGATGATATAAGAAATGATAGAATCAGGCTTAATGGAGATGATACCAGGAAGGCCTGCTGCGCCAAGTGCAGTTGCTTTTACTTTAGTTAATGCGATAAATGCCGAAGCCACTGCCGAGCCTGTAATTGCTCCAATGAACGGATATTTAAGCTTTAAGTTCACTCCAAACAAGGCTGGCTCTGTAATTCCTAATAAAGCAGAGATACCTGCCGCAGATGCAACACCTTTTACCTTTGCATCCTTTGTAATCATAAGAACTGCTAATGTTGCTGCACCCTGCGCGATATTGGACATAGCCGCAATTGGGAAAATAAAGGATCCGCCTGTTTTGGCCATATCCGCTAATAGCTGTGTTTCCACGGCAATAAAGCTATGATGCATACCTGTAATTACGATAGGTGCATACAAAAGTCCAAATAGTGCTCCGCCAACAAAGCCTGTAGTATCGTATAACCAAACGATACCGTCTGTTAACAAGTTACCGGCAGAACGTGTAATTGGTCCAACAAGTGTAAATGTTAGTAATCCTGTTACAAAGATTGATAATAGTGGAGTAACTAGGTTATCCAATGCGGATGGAACTGTTCTTCTTAAGAATGTTTCTGTCTTCGCTAAGATAAAGGATGCTGCAAGAACCGGCAGTACAGTACCTTGATACCCTACCTTTTGAATCTCAAAACCGAAGATATTCCATACCGGAATCTCTCCCTTTGCTAAGGCTGCACCGTAACCCCAGCCGTTTAGCAAGTCAGGGTGAACCATAAGCATACCGAGCGCTGCACCAAGATACGGGTTACCGCCAAAGCGCTGAGTTGCAGAGAATCCGATTAAAATTGGAAGAAACACAAATGCTGCATTTGCAAAAGTATTAATAAGAGCTGCTAAATCTGCCATTCCCGGATTTGCTTCTACTAACGATTTTCCTGCTATAAACAAGTCCTTTGCGGTTAATAGATTGTTAATACCCATTAATAAACCGCCCGCAACGATAGCCGGGATAATTGGAACGAAGATATCAGACAGCATTTTCACGAAACGCTGCAGCGGGTTTAATTTTTTTGCTCCTGCATCTTTTACGTCCTTTGTAGACATTTCAGAAAGACCTGTTAGATTCGCGAACTCTTTGTAGACTTCGTTTACTGTTCCAGAGCCTAAAATAATTTGATATTGTCCTCCTGTTGAGAACGTTCCTTTAACAACATCCATGCTATCAAGCTTCGCCTGATCTACCTTTCCTTCATCATGCAAGGCGAGACGAAGACGAGTTGCACAATGTGCTGCAGCTGCGACATTTTCCTTGCCGCCAATTGCCAAAAGAATATCTTGCGCAATTTGCTTGTAATCCATAATAATCCTCCTAACTTTTGATTAGCTTTCCCTTGGAACCGGTTCCGAACTCGAGTAAAAAATATAGACAATTTCATTATAATAATACCGGTTTCGAGAAAATAGAATTTGTACTTTTTGAGAACCGGTTCCAACATCCCCCAAAAAAAAGAAAGCGTTTTATTGGAACCGGTTTCTGTTTTTTATTATAGATTGCGATTTATAATTTGTCAACGCTTTCTCTTTCAATAATTTTATACTGAGACACCATTATTTTCCCTATTGATTCCCCATTAACCAGCTTCATCATGCTTCGGGCCGCTAACTGTCCCGCCTCTTTATAATAAAACTTTGCGGTCGTCAAACTCGGATGCATAATCTCAGTCACTTCATAGCCTCCAAAGCCAGTAATGGATAAATCCGTGGGGACATGCAAGCCTTTCATATAAACTGCCTTTAATACACCGAGCGCAATATTATCCGTTGCACAAACAAATATAGAAGGTCTATACTCATCCATAATGCGGCAGGCTGTTTCGAGCGCAGCGTTAATAGCAAAGCCCGTTTCATAATATTTAACCTCGCAATTTCCCGCCTCCTGCACAGCTTGCTGAAAACCTGCCTTTCTTTTCACTCCGACTGCAATATCTTGTTCTGTCACACCTAAAAATACAATCTTCCGATGCCCCATGGAGAGAACATATTTCCCCATATTATAAGCTGCGCCATAATCATCATGGATAAGACTATACGTCCCGTCATGCTGCTGCCCTACAAGCAGTACCGGTATGTCTACCTTATCAAATGCCTCTAGATGAGCAGGTGTAATTTGCGTTGCCAACAAAATAATGCCTGCAACCTTCTGCCTCGCTAAGCTGTAAATATTTTCGATTTCCCGTTCTAAATCTTGACTGGAGTTTGATATTAACATTTGACACTGATATTCTCTCAGCTTCTCATCAATCCCAATCAATGTTTGCGACGCAGCATATGAATCTAAACGCGGCACAATCGTCCCGATAATATTCGTTTTCTTTGCCTTTAAGCTTTGGGCGAATGTATTTGGAACATATCCAGTCTCTTTTATGACACTCTCAATTTTCCGTTTCGTCGCCTCGCTGACAGAACCGCCGTTTAAATAACGAGATACTGTACTCTTCGCCACTCCTGTTATTTGTGCGATATCTGAAATTGTTTTGGCCATACTTCCATCTCCATACTCTTGTACATATGTTTCTCATTATACACGAATAGAGGAACGGAATGAAGTCCCTGACTCAAGAGAGAGGGACTTCATTCCAAGAGACTTGTTATTGTCCAGCAGCCCCGACCTGTCTGCTTGCTTAATCACATCCAGTAATCTTCAAATCATCCGCTACCTTACATAGCACTGTATTTGTGTTTACTTCTTCTCCTGGCTCCACCTCTACAGAAGCGATATTGCCGCTAACGCCTATTGCAACCTCCTCTGTCCCGCCATCCTCCGTGCGGATCGTGAGGAGCTTCTCCCATTCATATATATAAGATTCTTCGTTGACGAAAACCTTCTCTACTTTGCCGCAGCAAGGACTATATACGGTTTCTACCGTGCTGCAAGGAATGGATGCTTGTTCTGTCGTTACCTTCTGTAAATTAGGTCCCTTCTGCAAGCCTTCTTCATGCGGGTGATACATGTTCTCCATCAATACTCCCATTTCCAATCCCATCCTTTTCATTGTAAATGTAAGGCTTCATCAACAGCCGCTTGCTCCCCCCCTTATTGCTCTATACTCCTTGGCAAGAACCAATTCTTAGAACAGAAGGAGGAAGAAGGGCTATTTCATAGGTTTTTCCATTACAGAAAATAAATACTCTTTGTATTTGCCCACATTTTATAACAGCGCTTTCCTTTAGTAACCATTGTTGTAATAAGCTGTATTGATTGCTTAAAAAGGATTGTGTTTATTGTGTTCATGAATTCCTGCGTAATTCTGAAAAAAACGGTGAACAAAATGATCAAAATGAAAAGAATGCCTTTAATAAAGTTATTTTTCTAATTATTTACCAATTCTCTATTATGGCTTATTATCACTCTAATGAGTTTGTTATTTACATTTCCATGTTTTGAAAGCGTAAACAAAAAGGGGAAGGGGTTATAATATGTTGGCTGTGTTGGGATTTGCAATGATTTTCGTGTTTATGTTTTTAATTATGACAAGACGGATGTCAGCACTGATTGCTTTAATGCTTATGCCCGTGCTATTTGCCGTAATTGGAGGGTTCTCCTCCGATTTAGGAGCGATGATGCTAGAAGGAGTCCAAAAGTTAGCTCCTACCGGGATTATGCTGACATTTGCTATTTTGTACTTTGGAATTATGATTGACAGCGGCTTGTTTGATCCAGTGATTTCCAAATTATTAAAAATAGTAAAAGGAGATCCCTTGAAAATTGTAATCGGAACCGCTATCTTAGCCCTGCTTGTTTCATTAGACGGCGATGGAACAACAACCTATATGATTACAATCTCAGCCATGCTTCCTCTTTATACGTATCTTGGCATGAGTCCGCTCATCCTAGCCGGAGTTGTTATGCTTGGAAGCGGCGTTATGAATATTATCCCGTGGGGCGGTCCGACAGCTCGCGTAATGAGCGCACTCCACTTAGATGCTTCTCAAGTGTTTACACCGCTGATTCCAGCAATGATTGGCGGCGCAGCCTGGGTTATTTTCGCCGCGTACATCCTCGGAAAGAAAGAACGCAACAGATTAGGAATTATCCAATTGGAGACCTTTGCACTAGGAAATTCTCCTATTGATGAGCTGGCGGTTGCAGCTATGGACTCCATGCACTATAAACGTCCGAAGCTATTGCTGGTAAACTTTGTGCTCACTGTTATTCTTATGGTTTGTCTCATTAAAGAAGTGATGCCGCTTCCGATTCTCTTTATGGTTGCATTTGCAATCGCTGTTATGATTAACTATCCAAACTTAGAACAACAAAAAGAGCGCATTGCTTCTCATGCAGGCAATGTACTAGCAGTTGTCTCACTCGTATTTGCGGCAGGTATTTTTACGGGAATTTTATCCGGAACAAAGATGGTAGATTCAATGGCTAATGGTCTCGTATCCTTAATTCCAGATGCACTTGGACCGCATCTTCCAATTATTACAGCGCTTATCAGCATGCCATTTACATTTTTCATGTCAAATGACGCCTTTTATTTCGGTGTTCTTCCTATTCTCTCCAAGGCGGCTGCAAGCTATGGAATCAGCGCTGCGGAAATGGGAAGAGCCTCTCTAATCGGGCAGCCGGTTCACTTACTTAGCCCGCTTGTAGCATCTACATACCTATTGGTTGGTATGGCAAAGGTAGACTTCGGCGACCATCAAAGATTTACCTTAAAATGGGCAATCGGAACTTCACTCTTTATGCTTCTTGTCGCAATTATTACGGGTGTTGTTCCTTTCTAACAGCATTATGGTAGGTAAGATGGATACTTGGATGAATGAGCCCCTTTCCTTATAAGGGGCTTTTCACACTTTAAGAAAGCATAAGTTCTAGCTAGGGGACGATTCAACGTAGCGAGACATTTTAGGAATAAAGTATAAGTGCAACTATGTCTCTGCCTTCTCTTATCGACTCGCCAATCAATAAGTTTTCTTTAGTTCAGCGTTACGATATACAATATAAATAAAGAAAGTGAGGAGTGATTATGAAGAAGAATCTACTTGTCGTACAAGCAGGCTTCATTATTGTAAGCAGTATAGGTGGATATCTATTATCTCTCACCGGTATGTCAATCGGCTGGATGCTTGGAACAATTGTAGCGGCAGGAGCTATTTCCTTTTGGAGACCGCGCTTTCTCCTTCCAAGCACATCAACAAAAGGCATCCATGCCTATTGGGGATACATCGGACAATATATATTAGGAATAGAGCTTGGACAAAAGGTAAATGCAGCAGTGCTTCAGACATTCCAAAATCACTGGATTGTAATTGTTATTATGCTCATTTTATCAACGATATTTGCATTGCTTTCAGGGCTTATTTTACTTCGCTTCACAAAGGAAAGCTTAATGACGAGCTTCCTTAGCGCCACACCAGGAGGCTTGTCTGCCATGCCCGGCATAGCGGCGGAACTCGGCGCCAATACGGCCACGGTCAGTATTGTCCAAACTACTCGTGTGCTTCTTGTCGTCTGCACAATCCCTCTGTTTTCCTTTTACTTAAGCTCTGACAAAGTCATAGAACAAAGCGCCCAACATGCAATTATGACTCCTTTGAGCTCCACGTCCTTTCTATGGACACAAGCGTTGCTCCTCACGGCATGGATCGGCTATCATATTGGCAAACTCCTAAGGCTGCCGGCTCCGTGGTTAGTTGGGGGAATGCTCGGTGTAGCTGCGCTCCAAACAGGTTTAGGATTGTATATGGGAGGAAATGCTGCCGCATGGTGGCCGCATCAAGGCATTACGCTCGCGCAAATTTTACTCGGCGCAAGCATTGGTTCCCGCCTCAATCGCCAGATGTTTAAGGGAGCAGTACGGGTTTGTATGGTCGGCTTACTGAGCTCAATCAGTCTTGTCTGTACAACTATACTATGTGCGTTTCTCATCTCAAGATGGACCAATATTTCATTTGTAACGGCCACCTTAGCGCTTGCACCAGGCGGTATTGCGGAAATGGCAACAACATCGCTTACCCTGCACGCGGATGCCGCATTTGTTGTAGCTGTTCAGGTCTTGCGAGTCATTCTTATTCTTAGCTTTCTGCCAGTTCTTTTTCAACTGCTCAATAAACAGGTGAAAAAACGAACGGTCGGAAAGGCTGGGTGATTATAAAGAAAACTCGTCGATTGGCGAGCCATGCTCTTGGGCGAAGACAGAGGCGTAGTTGCACTTATACTGTATTCCTAAAATTTCCGACTACGTCGAATGGACTTCCGGCTGGAAATTTATACTTTCCTACAGTGTAAAGAAAACTCGCCGATTGGCGAGCCCTGCCTTTGGACGAAGACAGCGACGTAGTTGCACTTATACTATATTCCTAAAATCTCCAAATACATCAAATCCAATCCTAGCTAGAAATTTATACTTTCCTACAGCGTGCAAAAATCCCCGAGGAGAGGGAGAGGTATAGGCATCATACCTCTCTCGGAGACTGGATATGTATTCAAAATTCGGAAATAGAGTTTACACTACTACATGCTTTGGAGTTTGGTTTTTTATAGCTAAAATTAAGTTTTCTGCTGCTAACTCCGCCATTTTCATTCTTGTTTTAATACTTGCACTGCCAATGTGCGGAAGGGTTACAACGTTTGGTAAAGTAAGAAGCGGGTGCTCTAATGGTACAGGTTCTTTTTCAAAGACATCAAGTCCAGCCGCCCAAATATCTCCATTTTTCAAGGCATGATATAGAGCATCTTCATTTACGATTCCGCCACGTGCAGTATTAATAAGAATAGAGGTATTTTTCATAAGTGATAATTCTCGTTCACCAATTAGATTGTTTGTTTCAGGTGTATATGGCGTCATAATACAAACAAAGTCTGCTTCTTGCAGCAGCCGATCCATTTCAGCATATTGCACACCTAACTCCTCTTCTACAACTGGCTTACGGCTGCGATTAGAATAGAGGATATTCATATTAAAGCCTTTTGCTCGTCTTGCCAATGCTTCCCCGATTCTTCCCATCCCGATAATTCCAAGGGTAGTCCCATATATATCTTGCCCTGCCAGTTGCAGAGGAGACCACGTTTCCCATTTCCCGCTTCTTAGGTACTCTGTTGATTCTACTAATCTGCGAGCTGTCGACATCAGTAAAGCAAATGTTAAATCAGCAGTCGTCTCAGTCAGAACTCCTGGAGTATTAGTAACCCTAATTCCCTTTTGCTTGGCAGCCTCAACATCAATATTGTTATAACCTACAGCCATGTTACTAATTACTTTCAAAGCATTTGCCCGATCAAGCAATGCCTTATCAATCGATTCTGTCAGTAAACAAAAGAGTCCATCAACGTCTGCAATCTCCTTTTCCAGCACTTCGCGGGGTACAGGCTTTGCTTCCTCCTGCCACATACGTACTTCACATACTGCCTCGATTTTAGAAACGATTTCATCAGGAATTTTTCTCGTAATATACACTTTTGCTTTCAATGTGAACACTCCCTTTTGTTAATAATCCTCTTAAAAGAAATCCTTCTGAATTTACTTCTCCCATTCTCTCCAAACTGGGACGAATTGAAAAACATAACGAGTTGTGACCAAGTCTATGCATCATCTCCAGGGCTTACTCATACATATGATAGAATTTGGATGTATCCGCAGACCCTGCTCCATTAATAGAAACAATCAAATTCCTTTTCATATAAATAACTTACAATATTCTTCCTTCTTCCATCTTCTCCTGCATTTCCTTCCACTTTAGTCGCTAAAGAAGAGGTTCACCACCAAAACCCTTCATGAATTACAAACTGCACAACCATAAAAGCTGAGCGCAAGTACTTGCACTCAGCTTCCTTATACTCTCCTGCCATCTGTAATCATAACGCTTCTTTCGTTCTATTTTTCTAAGCTTCTTCATTAATAATCACACTGCGCCCTCTCATTTTTAGAATAAGAGGTATAACCATCCATAACACCGCAACCAACAAAAAGACCAGTGAAACAGGCTTTTGCAAGAAAATCATATAGTCACCGTTTGATGTCGTAAGTGCCCTGCGCATATTATTCTCAATCATCGGTCCTAGCACAAGACCAAGAACGAGCGGAGCAACAGGAAAGTCATTCTTTGTAAGATAATATCCTGCAATCCCGCATGCAATAAGCAGCAGCAAATCAAATGTTGTAAATTGCACCGCATACACCCCGAAAATAGAAATAGCAATAATAAGCGGCAGCAAATACTTTGCCGGTGTTTCAATAATTTTTGCAAATACCTTAACAAGAGGCATATTCAAAATGAGAAGCATAATGTTTCCGATAAACATGCTTGCAATCAACCCCCAGGCTACCTGCGGATGATCACTGAAAAGCAATGGACCTGGTTGAATATTATACATAATTAAAGCACCCATCAGGATGGCTGTTGTTCCAGAACCCGGAATCCCAAGTGTTAAAAGCGGAATCATCGCTCCGCCTGACGCTCCGTTATTTGCAGACTCCGGAGCAGCTACACCCTCTATCGCTCCTTGTCCGAACTTGCTAGGGTTTTTGCTCATTTTCTTCTCAGCAATATAGGAAAAAAATGAAGCTAGCGTTGCGCCCGCACCGGGTAAAATACCAATAAAAAACCCGAGTAGGGATCCCCGAATAATAGGTCCAGAACTTTTCTTCATATCCTCTCTCGTCGGGAGAATCCTTCCAATCTTCGCAATATCCCCTCCCGCGTCATCCTTTTCTAAGATTGTCTTAAACACCTCTCCAAGCGCAAACAGTCCGACTGCAATGGTCAAAAATTCCAAACCCGAATACAAAACAGGAATATCGTACGTAAAACGTGCCACACCAGACACATTATCCATACCAATTGTAGCAAGCAGCAATCCAAAAACTGTCATGATCAGCGCCTTCGTCATCGATTTTCCAGCAAGTCCGCTCACTGCACAAAGACCTAAGATCATGAGAGAAAAGTACTCAGCCGGGCCAAATGAAATTGCAATCGCCGATAAAGGCTCCGCAAGCAATACAAGACCAATAAGTGAGACAAGACCTGCAACGAACGAACCGATTGCCGCAATCGATAACGCTACACCAGCACGTCCTTGCTTCGCCATCTGATATCCATCAAGCGCCGTCACAACCGAAGAAGACTCACCTGGTGTATTCAGCAAAATAGAAGTTGTCGATCCCCCGTACATTGCTCCGTAATACACACCCGCCAGCAAAATAATAGAGCTTGCTGCCGCCGCTTCCGGCTCAAGACCTGATGTTAACGTTGCTGTTACCGGAATCAGCAGCGCTACACCGCTCATTGGACCAATACCTGGCAAAACTCCCACGGCTGTCCCAATTAATACCCCGATGAACGCAAATAAAAGATTATGCCATTGCATCGCTTCTGCAAAACCATTAGCTAAAAATTGTATTGTTCCCATTTCTGCACCTCCTTAGTTCAACCAAATCGGAAATCCTGGCAATGTTCCCTGCAAAACTTGTACGAATACGTAGTATACACCGCCAGAAAATATCGCTGAAATCAATAGTGTTTTCCACCATCCACCCCGTTCCATTACTTGAAACCCCACCACCAAGAACAAAAAGGTTGCAATCACGTATCCGACAGTCTCCAAACACAATGCGTACAGGATAGCTGAGATTAGTATGATGAAAAATCTCTTATAATCTAATGATTGCTTTTTCTGCTCTGATCCATAATACTGGAATGTTTCATAGAACAAGCGCAGACTAAGAAGAATAAGTGCACATCCTAAAAACATCGGAAAAATATCCGGACCTACATTGCTTCCGTATGCACTCTCTGAAATTTTTCGGCTTTCAAACACAAATGCAGCTCCCAGAATGAAAAACACCAAACTTGCGTAACGATCAAACAACCGATTCATAGTTCACCCCCGTTAAGTAAAGAAAAGCGGACATGGGCCTCCTTGAAAGAAACCCTTTTTTATTGTTTAGAAAAGGGAGAAGTCAACCTTCTCCCCTCTCTACCACACCCTCTATTTCTCCATGCCAAGTGCAGATAATAGTTCTTTTACAACCTTATCCTGTTCACCGAGAAACTTTTTAAAATCGGCAGCATTTTTATATTCGCTTTCCCATCCGTTTGCCTGCAGCTCCTTCTTCCAAGCTTCATGCTCAGACAAAGCTTTTAGCTTCTCCTCCCAGTATTGCTTCGCATCTGCTGTCATTTCCTTTGGTCCAAATACACCGCGCCAAATCGTGAAATCAGCATCTGCCCCCTGCTCCTTAAATGTTGGTACATCCTTTAAATCTCCGCTTAAACGTTCTTTTGCACTAATAGCCAGTACTCTAATTTTTCCTGCCTTCAAATACTCTCCTACACTTGATGCATCCGTTGCAATCAAATCAGCATTTCCGCCAAGCAATGCCGCCATCGCTTCCCCGCCGCCGTCATATGAAACATACTTCACTGACTTTGGATCAATTCCGTACTTATAAGCTGGTAGAATTGCCACAAGGTGATCCATAGATCCTGGAGCTGATCCGCCTGCCACTGTCACCTTTGCAGGATTTGCTTTTATCGCTTCTAGCGCAGATTTTAAATCCTTATACGGAGAATCCGCTTTTACTACAATTGCTCCATAATCCGTCGTCAGCTGTGCTAAAGGTGTTGTATCCCCATACCCATAGGGGCTGTTTCCTTCTTTTTTATCGTGATTAATTAAAATAGGAGGCGAATTTACAAAAAGCTTGTAGGAATTCTTTTTATCCTGTGTTGCGTACTCTGCAAGGAACACAGTACCGCCGCCCCCTGGTTTATTCTCAACCGTCATCGTCTGATCCACCAGCTTCGTTTCTGCTAAAACCTTGGTAATAGACCTAGCTGTTTTATCCCATCCGCCGCCTGCCCCCGATGGAGCAACCATTGTAATTGGCTTCTCCGGATATTTGGAAGCCCTTTCATTTTTTGTCGCCGCTTGTTCCTTTGTTCCCCCACAGGCCGCTAGACCAATGCCAGCACACCGGAAAGAAATACAGTTGCCATTTTTCTCATTTCATAACCCCCCTGGAATGATGTGAAACCAACAAAAAAGACAGCGTTTTCAAGCTGTCTTAAATTTATCGGAAAATTTAGTTTAATTTAAGTTTTTGTTAATACTATTAATAAGTTACATAAAGTTCATTTTGTTCATAAAATTTACGATTCCTATACTTGAAAATACCTGCGTTCAGGACGACCAACATTTCCATAAATAAGCTCCGCATAAATCTTTCGCTGTGAAATTAAGTACTCCAAATAACGTCTTGCGGTAGATCGGCTCACCCCTGACTCCTGACTAAGAAGCTCTGCTGTAATTCCCTCCTCTCCTATTCCTGAAACACATTTTAAAATCTTCTCTAGCGTTAAAGGATCGATTCCCTTTGGCGAAGTATCGACATGTATCTCCGCACCAGGCGAGCTCGTATTCCACAAGCTTTCAATTTGATCAGGAGATAGCTTCTCCTGCTGCTCAAGCTGCTGCATCTTACTCCTGTAATGCTCCAAGCTCCTCTTAAATCGATCAAACGTTAAAGGTTTGACGATATAATCCAATACTCCGCCTCGCATTGCATGGCGCACAACATCAACCTCCGAGGCGGCCGTAATCATAATAATATCAGCCTCCTTGGCATTCTCACGAATAAACGGTACAAGATCGATTCCCCTCATATCAGGTAAATACACATCAAGCAAAATCAACTGCGGCTGCACAAGCTCAATCCACTCCTTTGCCTGCTCACCGTTCGTTGCCGTTCCAACGACTGTAAACCCACCGATCTTCTCAGTAAAGCGGCGATGAATTTCCGCAATTCGAACATCATCTTCAACAATCAATACCTCAATAGGCTGAGACATTCTCTCCACACCTTTCTTTTGGGATGGCCACAATAAATAATGCTCCGTCCCAATCTCCCTTTTCAATTGCAATGCTGCCGTGCAAATCATCTACCAATTCCTTCACTCTCGCCAAACCGTATCCACGATTTCCTCCATCCTTTGTAGAAAAGCCGCGTTTAAAAATATATGGAATTAGGTTGTCATCTACACCCGAGCCCGAATCTTCAACCTCAAGAAGCAAATCATCACCGATATCTGTTATACATAAGCGTACCTGTTTTTCTTTATCCGTATTTCCCTCAACAGATTCAAAAGCATTAGTAATTAAATTGCCAAGAATAGAAATGAAATAGCTGCTATCAATATGCTCAGCTAATCTCTCTAGACTGCTTTCCCGATCGAGCACAAAATCAATTTTCAATTCCCTTGCACGGTTATAAAAACCAATTAAAATTCCACCGAGTCTAGGATCCTTCAGCCTGCTCATAATAAACTGGACAAAATCCTGCTGAACCGCTGTTTCCTTATGCACAAGCTCTAGTGCTTCCTCATAGGACTCTAGCTGAATCAATCCCGAAAGCGTATACAAAAGATTATTAAACTCATGCGTCTGAGCACGGAGAGCCTCTGTATAGCGTTTGACTTGTGAAAGCTCCTCTGTTAGTTGATCGATTTCAGATTTAAGACGAAAACTCGAAACAACGCCTATTACTTCATTACCAATTTTAACGGGCAACCGATTT
Organism: Bacillus sp. OTU530; assembly: GCF_038440375.1. Lineage (NCBI taxonomy): Bacteria > Bacillati > Bacillota > Bacilli > Caryophanales > Bacillaceae > Bacillus > Bacillus sp. OTU530. The sequence continues at coordinate 7,178 of NZ_JASATP010000002.1, read as the reverse complement.
GCGATAATAGTTCGTCCCTTTAATTGTAACTGTCGATCTAGCTGCTCTTCCCCATTGCGAAGTACCTCTAAAATGGATGTATTCGGAATCACCTCTAGAACAGGCTTTCCGATTACATTTTGTTCCTGACGAATAAGGAGAATTTCATATGCGGCTTGATTTAAAAGACTAATCCTTCCTTGCTTATCAATCATCATAATCCCTTCTCGAACCGATTGAATTAAAGCACTTCTCTCTTCGTACAGGGATGCAATTTCCTCGGGTTCCAGACCAAACATTAAATTTTTAATATTGCGCGCGAGATACACGGAGCCAATGATTCCAATGACTGCTCCAGAAAGGGCAATCCCCCACATGGTATAATCGTATTCGCCGACAATTTGATTAATATCCTCCATCAGAAAGCCAACTGAGACAATCCCAATGATATTTCCGTTTTCATCCCAAATTGGAGCTTTACCGCGCAAAGATAATCCAAGCGTGCCCTTTGCCTTGGATATATAAGCTTTTCCATCTACAAGTGCTTTATCATTATCTCCGCCCATCATTCTTTTGCCAATTCTCTGCGGATTTGGATGAGAATAACGTATTCCCTGTTTATTGCCGATGACAATAAACTCAGCATCTGTTTCCAGCCGGATGCGTTCCGCAATCGGCTGAATGATAGCTGCCGGGTTTTCCGTATGCAATGCGGATCTAATCTCAGGCATAGCCGCTACAGTTTTCGCAACGTGAAGCGCACGTTTTCCTAATTGATTCTCGACCGTATCAGATAGCACGTAATAAAATAGAAAGCTGATTTGCGAAACAATTAAAATAATAAGAGCAATAATGAACAAGGTAATTCGCTGCTGCAGTTTCAGTTTTTTTAGCTTCAACATTCCCTCTCCCTACCTAATATTAGAAGGAGACATTCCCCTTACTCCAACAAAAGTGACAAGATCCATCTGCTTTCATTCTTTTAATCTATTTTAACATAATTTTGAAGTATAAAACAAAAAGCCTTATGTGCAAAGAAATTCTGTTACAAGACAAACTGTATAATAGCAACACATAGCTTAAGTTCTGCAATCTAGTTTAGAAAAGCCTTCCTTTTAGTAACTTCCCTAAAATTCATTTGTTTAAACCACTGAACATTACTGCAGCTAAGCTTTGTTATGGGATTTCAAAAAATAGATCTTACACACATAATTAGTTGACAGTGATAATCATTATCAATTAAACTAGTGAATATAAATGATAATTAATATCAACTAAAGAAAAATCACTGTGTCGAATTCACTTCTAGCTGAGAATTTATACTTTCTTACAGTGTAAAAATATAAACCTCCCCCTTGTTTCTGTTTCATCTTTAAGAAAAGTTCCTACATTTATAGGACAAGGGAAAGCTAGGCTCAAACCGGAAGAACAATCAGCCTTAGAAGAGAAGAAGTTTGACTTTGGTAGCTACAAACAGCCTAGCAAAAATAATGATGCAAGAAAAATACCAACAGACTATAGATCACTATAAGGAGGCAATACAATGAATAGCAACTTTGTTACACTAAAGTCTTTTGAATACGAGTTAAATTGCAACTGTCCCGAGCGACATCCAATCTACTTTTCAGCGGGTGATATCTGAACAATTGAAGAAGAGAGAAGATATGTCGACGGTATGGGCTGGTACGTCCTTATCACGATTAACGACGAATATAATATGTTTATGTTTTTAGAGGATATTGAACATCTGCGTATGAAAGGAACCATTTGTGCTATCTCTGATTTAGATTTACGTATCAATTATTTGCGCTTTAAAGTGAATGAAGCGCTTGATACACGAGATAAGGAAGCCTTTCTCATATTCTCTAGCGAACTTGGAAAGGTCATGAATTTACGAGAAGGATTAGTGAGTTAGCATTTCCTAAGCAAATGTAAATAGTACATAGTGACATAGGATGCAAACAAAGCAGGCTCACCAGGAAGGCAGCCTGCCAAAGAATGAAGGGTTTACCTCTTACTCCCGTAATCGCTAAGCCTTTGCCTCATACGGTCTCAATATATGAGAGATTCATCAACGTTAACTGGATCAGTTGTCAGCAATAATTCGTGTAATTTATCTTTCGTTCCAACGTATATCCTATCATAGCTAGCATTAGTAAGATCCTGATACCACCTAAACCAAGCCCCCATTATTTCCGAGCTATCCTCGTTTATCATTTTCCGACAGAAGACCCCCACTTCAAGCACGTGATGGGCGTAGCCCAGTGGTAAGTGAGGGATGAATGTCGGCTAGGCGATTCGCCTAGCATGTTTGAATAGGAAAACTCCACTAGACAAACGTATGTTCCTTCGGTAATATATAATTACCAAAATGAACCAGAAGAGAGGAGAAAGGAATGAAGAAGTGTTATTTTTCCAATCGAATCTATAAACACAAGGTCCCCCACGATGTGAATCAGGAACTCTCTCATTCTCTCCGTCTCTATAATAGAGCCGTGCGCACGGCTTATGCGTGGCAAACAAAACATCTACGCACAGGGAACAAGCCGTATGAAGGCACTCTTCACCTTGCGATTAAGAAACAATTTCAACTGGATGACTACTATACGAATAGCGCAGTCCAACAAGCAAACGCTCTTCGGACATCGCAAAAGGAACTACAAACGTTGTATGTCAAACAGATAGACAGTGTCATGAAATCGATTCAAAAGAAATTAAAAAAGGAACGCAGCAAGCTGACAGCATTGCAAAACATGAAGCAATCAATTGTGGATAGAAAACCGAAATTGCATAAGAGAATGGGGTACCGGATGCATCAAACAGCTTCCGGTGCGGTATATGCGCTTCATCGTAAGAACGAGACACAGGTTTGGTTCTTCCCCTACCTGTTTGAGCATCGGCATATAGATAAAGAGCTCAAACGTCTCAAGGCAAGAATCGGACAGCTCCGGCATCGTCTCCTTCGGCAGGAGCAGAAAAAGGAGAAATTAAGACGAGAGATTCCTTCGGTTTTGTTCGGCTCTCGTTCCTTCTTTCGTAAGCAATATACAATGCGTAAGGATCAAAAGAGTCATGCGGCGTGGAGACATGCATTCTGTTACAAAAGAAACGCCAAGATGACGCTCTCTGGACGGAAGGATGCGAAGTATGGGAACTTTGTGTTCCAATATGATGCACAAAGCCAAACCTTACACGTCAGAAGTATTATAGGACAAGCGCTTATACTTCCCTATGTGTATTTTCCTTATGGACAAGATCAGGTGCAAGAATCTATCGCCACGCAGCTTTCCTGTCAGAACAAAAAGAAGTATGGCAAGCCAATCGGTTGGTCCATCGAAGACCATGGTACGTACTACATCATCAAATGCATGATAGAAGAACTAGAACATCCTCCTATCAATTATTCAAAAGCAGACGGTGTCATTGGTGTAGATCTCAACTACAATCATATTGCCTTCTCCAATGTAAATGGACAAGGACAATTACTTTCCTCCTCCTGTCTCTATTTCTCCTTAGAAGGAAAACGAAGCGGACAAATTACAAAAATCCTAGAAGCAGAAGCGATTCGTTTGGTGGATATCGCGGTTCAAAGAAATAAACCGATTGTGTTAGAAGTATTAGATACAACTCTATCAAAGTCTGCCGGCCGTTACCGCAATCGGAAGCAAAACCGAAGGATAAGCATGTTTGCCTATAAAAAGATGCAGGATAGCATTCACAGCCGAGCTGCTAAAATGGGAGTCACTGTGTTTGCAGTGAATCCTGCCTTCACAAGCCAGATTGGGAAGATGAAGTATATGAAACAGATGCATATTTCCATCTATCAAGCAGCTTCCTATGTCATTGGCAGACGCGGCATGAACCTGAAGGAGCAGGTGCCAAAGGTGTTGCAAACCTATACAGAACGTAAGGATGGGGAGCACCACTGAAAACAATGGAGTATGTTGACCAAAGCATTCAAAGCGCTTCGTCTGCACGTATTCTATCATGTATCGGGCCAATCTTATCCATTATTCAATAAAGAGATTTGTAACTATGGGCTGACACAAGCAGAACGTGATAGTTTGCAGAAGTATGTACCAAAAATTTGGTTAGAAGAAAGGGAAACCTGACTTCGTTTGGAATGGCATCATCTGTTCTTGCATCACCATCATTTTGCCGCAAAGGCCAGAGGATCTAACTCCAGAATGGTGGGTGCATTGGTGTAAGAACATCGCAACACGTATAGGGTGAAAAAAGAGAAGCAACTATCACTACTTGTATGAGACAAGGTCACCTCGGTGGCTTTGTCACGTACAAGGAAGTGTGAGCTCTCCCTATTTGCCCTATGAGAAGCCTGTTGAACGGCTCTGTATTTTGCTTCTTAGGAAGAAAATACAGAATCCCCCACCTCAAGGAGCATTAGCGAGTAGGTGGGGGTAGTTCAATGCCTTCAGCATCTCATCCAAATATTCTCAATCATATTGTTTGAAAATAAATAGCATCAACTATAAAATGAATAGGTACTAACAAAACAGGAGGTAATTATCATGATATCTTCAAATTCCCAATCTAAAGCAGCGCAATTCCGTCAGCCCACATATGAGATTGATCCGGTTTTCGTAAATCGTTGGTCTCCTCGTTCATTTTCAGAGAAGGAAGTTCCTGAGGGAGTATTGCTCAGTTTATTTGAAGCAGCACGTTGGGCACCATCTGCTTTTAACGTACAGCCTTGGAGATTTATTATCGCCCGTTCGCAAGAAGCTCGTGAGCAATTCCATTCCTTCATTGGTGAATTCAATTTAACATGGTGCAAAAAGGCGCCTGCCTTCGCCCTGATTATCTCAAAGGTGACTTCAGAACATGGCGATAATCGCTCCCATGCATTCGATACAGGTGCAGCATGGGGCAGTTTATCGTTAGAAGCAGTCCATAAGGGGCTTATCACTCATCCAATGACCGGCATTGATTTTGATAAAGCACGGGGAGTCCTTCAAATACCAGATGATTATGCTATTAATGCATTAGTTGCCATTGGCTATCAAGGTGAAAAGGATGCTCTTCCTGAAGCTCTTCAACAGCGCGAACAGCCATCTCCTCGCCGTCCTTTAGAGGAATCCATATTTGAAGGAAGCTTTGGCCAGCCCTTGAAATAAATTGTGTAACAATAAACAAAAAATGCTTAGCAAATTCCTACTAAGCATTTTTTGTTTTATATGTATGCATTTTCCTTTGTCCTGTCGAAAAGTTCTTGAGTGTTATCCACTGAAGCTACTGCATAATGCCGCCGCCCCCGTGAAACATTTGCCAAAAAACCTTCTAATTGACCAATTATTTCCTACAACTTATGATTGATGTAATAAAGAAAACTCGTCGATTGGCGAGCCCTGCCTTTGGGCGAAGACAGAGGCGTAGTTGCACCTACACTTTGTTCTCAAAATTTCCTGCTACGTCGAGTTCACTTTTGACTAAAAATTTATACTTTCTTGAAATGCAACAAAAAAAGATGAATAATATAAAACCAAAGGAGATGTTGATATGACACCATACGCAAGACCTCCCTGCTAAGATGTAGAATCCAATCGTTCACGAGCACCTCCATTATTTGATTGGCTAAGTGCAATCAGAAATGAGAGGAGCTTCGTTATGAACTATAGATTAAATATTTGGAAGCTATATGCGATACGATTTTTTTACAATCTAATACCTGCATATGTAATTGAAAGGTTATTTTGGGAACAAAGAGGAATGACCATCCAGATGGTCGTATATACAGAAATAATTTTTGCCATAACCGTTGTTTTACTTGAGGTTCCAACAGGTATCATTGCTGATAAGTGGGGACGGAAGCAAATGATCGTGTTGAGCACCTTATTAGAATGTTTCATGTTTCTTATACTGGTATTCGCAACGGAATTCTGGCATTTTGCAGCTGCTATTTTCCTAGCAGGCATTGCCCGTTCCGCAAGCAGCGGGTCGGAAAATGCAATGCTTTATGATTCATTGCTGCAAAATGGTCAAGAGCAAGCTTTTGAAAAGTATCTTGGTCGCTTGAACGTGTGTGATTTCACAGCAGCCATCATAGCAGCATTGTGTGGGAGTCTTTTGGCGAGCCGGTATGGTTTTGAGTTGAATTATTGGATATCGTTTGTCAGTATGCTTGTGTCTGTGTGTGTATCGTTGATGCTAGTTGAGACAGCTGTTAAAAGCAAATCCGATGAATCAACTGAGATTAAAGAACATATAAAAGCTTCCGTGCGCTTTTTCAGAAAACATCCAGGGGTTTATCTTGTGGTGCTTTCTGGCATGGTTACTGGTGCAGCCTTAAGCTTCATCGATGAGTTCTGGCAGCTTTATTTAAATAGATTGGAAATCCCGGTTTTATATTCAGGCTTATTTTCGGCAGCCATTATGATTGTGAGACTTCCGGGAAATATAATTGCATATGTAATCAAAAGCCGGTTCCGTTACAGAACAATACTGTCGGGCGTGACCGCTATTTTTGCTGTTGGGTTCATCTATATCTCAGTGATTAAGGACTATACGAGTTTGGTAGCAATCTTCCTCATTTGTTTGCTTTCAGGGATAATAGAACCTATTACAACCGGATACTTGCACCATCGAATCAATTCCTCCATGAGAGCGACCATTGATTCGTTTCAGTCATTAGGGCTAAATGTAGTTCTAATCATTACCGGTTTGGGCTTTGGTTATTTTTCATCCAAATTTGATGTTTTCGGTGGATATGGGTTCATTGCTTGTATTTGTGTTGCATTCTTTGTTTATTTTTTAATCGCATCTAAGGAGACTATTGAACAATGAAGAGAGTGGACTTTGTGTCTGCAAGTAGTATAACTTGCTTCATGGGGTATTGAATCATGTGATAATAAAGAGCACTGTATGATACGTCTTTTTTGTATATACAGCGCTCTATTATCGTTACTTCAGTTACAAAACTGTTAAAGTAGTTACGGTTATAAATAATTCCACAATAGTTACCATAATTTTAATTAAAACAACAGCCGATAGACCGACAACCCCAAATAGACCTAGTCCAACAGCTAAACCCGTGGATAAAAACCCGTGCTTCTCCATACCCGGATCAACCTCCTGTACTGAATTCTCTATCGTATAGGATGGTCAAATATTACCGCTAGTATTCACGTATTCTTATTTTATTAGCTTAATATAAAAAATCCCTTCTGCAAATGCAGAAGGGA